>DPSI01000212.1 GCA_003527165.1 Pseudomonas sp. | reverse complement strand
CCGCGACTGCCCACGGCGCAGGCCAGCGGCTTGCTGGTCGAGCTGGAAGCCCTGCTGTTGGGCCACGGCCATGACCCGCTCGACTGTGCCCGGGCTGATGCGCCGCTGCGCGGCCTTGCCGTTGAGGACGTAGCTGGCGGTGGTCACCGAAACGTTGGCGAGGCGGGCGATATCGATCAGTTTCAACAAAGAATCCTGTTGCCTGAGACGGGTGGTATGAACTCGGGCTTCTAGAATTACCCAATATTGCGTAATGTGCCAGCGCTTGGTGAAACGTTTCAGCTGTTATCCGGTCATAAAGCGCCACCCCAGGATTCGGGCGATGCCGGCGCACCGCCGTTCATGACTCGCCGGCTATCCACATCGCGAGCCCGCAAGGAGTTATCCATGCTTGAGTTGAATGCCCAGCACATCCACATGCATCAGACGGCAGCCGACAAACCTGCCGCGCTGGCTCTGCTGGGCGAGGTACTGGTCGCCGACGGGCTGGTGGCCCCCGGTTATCTCGACGGGCTGCGAGCGCGTGAAGCGCAGGGCTCGACCTTTCTCGGGCAAGGCATCGCGATCCCCCATGGCACGCCGGAAACCCGCGCTCAGGTGTTCACCACAGGCGTGCGGCTGATGCATTTCCCGGCGGGGGTGGATTGGGGCAACGGTCAGCTGGTGTATCTCGCCATCGGCATCGCTGCGCGTTCGGATGAGCACCTGCGTCTGCTGCAGTTGCTGACCCGAGCGCTGGGCGAAGGCGATCTCAGCGAGGCGCTGCAAAAGGCCGCAAGCCCCGAGGCGATCATCGACCTGCTGCAAGGCGCACCGCAGGAACTGGCGCTGGATGGCGAGCTGGTGGGGTTGGGCGTCGCCGCCGACGATTTCGACGAGCTGGCCTGGCAGGGCGTGAAGCTGCTCAAGCGCGCCCAGTGTGTGGAGCCCGGCTTCAATGCCGGATTGTCGCTGAGCCAGGCGCTGCCGCTGGGCGACGGGCTCTGGTGGCTGAGCAGTGAGCAGGCGGTGCAGCGCCCCGGGCTGGCGTTCGTCACCCCGGCTTCGACTCTTGAACATCATGGCCAGCCGCTCAACGGCCTCTTCGTCCTGGCGAGCCTGGGCGAAGCGCACCGGGCCATGCTCGAGCGACTGTGCAACCTGCTGATCGAAGGGCGCGGGCAGGAGCTGAGCCAGGCCACGTCCAGTCGCGTGGTGCTCGAAGCCTTGGGCGGTGAGGTGCCGGCCGACTGGCCGAGCGCTCAGGTGCCGCTGGCCAACGCCCACGGCTTGCATGCGCGCCCGGCCAAGGCGCTAACCGAAATCGCCCAGGCGTTCGAGGGCGATATCCGCGTGCGGCTGGCCGGCAGCGAAAGCGCTGGCGTGTCGGCGAAGAGCCTGAGCAAGCTGCTCGCCATGGGCGCTCAACGCGGTCAGGTATTGGAATTCATGGCCGAGCCGTCGATTGCCGGCGATGCGTTGCCGGCACTGCTACGTGGGGTCGAAGAGGGCCTGGGTGAAGAAGTCGAACCGCTGCCTGTACCGGGCGAGGCGACCGAGCAACCGATCGTTGCGGCGCAGCCCGATGAGTCGGCTATCGAACAGGCTGCATTGCGCCCCGGCGAGCAGGTGAACGGCATCGCGGCGTCCCCCGGCATCGCCATCGGCCCGGTGCTGGTGCGCAAACCTCAGGTGATCGACTACCCCAAGCGTGGCGAGTCGCCAGCGGCCGAGCTACAACGGCTGAATGCGGCACTGGATAAGGTCCATGGCGAAATCGGTGTATTGATCGAGGAAAGCCAGGTCGCCAGCATTCGCGACATCTTCACCACCCATCAGGCCATGCTGCGTGACCCGGGGCTGCGCGAGGAAGTGCAGGTGCGCCTGCAGAAAGGCCTGAGCGCCGAAGCCGCGTGGGTCGAGGAAATCGAAAACGCCGCGCAGCAGCAGGAATCGCTGCACGACAAGTTACTGGCCGAGCGGGCGGCCGACCTGCGTGACGTCGGTCGCCGCGTGCTGGCCTGCCTCACCGGCGTGGAGACCGAGCAGGCGCCGGATCAGCCTTACATTCTGGTGATGGATGAAGTGGCGCCCTCGGACGTCGCCACCCTCAATGCCCAGCGGGTCGCGGGTATTCTTACCGCCGGCGGCGGCGCCACGGCCCACAGTGCGATCATCGCCCGCGCGCTGGGCATTCCAGCCATCGTCGGTGCTGGTCCGGGTGTGCTCGGGCTGGCGGCGAACACTCTGTTGCTGCTCGACGGCGAGCGCGGCGAATTGCTGGTCTCGCCGACCGACACACAGCTGGAACAGGCGCGAAGTGAGCGCGCCAGCCGTGAGGAGCGCAAGCGCCTGGCCAATGCGCGACGGATGGAGCCGGCGATCACCCGCGACGGCCACCGGGTGGAAATCGCCGCCAACATCGGTGCCGCCGGCGAAACGCCTGAGGCGGTGGCGCTCGGCGCCGAAGGCATCGGCCTGCTGCGCACCGAACTGGTGTTCATGAACCATTCCCAGGCGCCGGACCAGGCCACCCAGGAAACCGAATATCGCCGCGTGCTGGAAGCGCTCGAAGGGCGGCCGTTGGTGGTGCGCACGCTGGACGTCGGCGGTGACAAGCCGCTGCCGTACTGGCCGATGCCCCCCGAAGA
>DPSI01000036.1 GCA_003527165.1 Pseudomonas sp. | reverse complement strand
CAGAACCAGTGAATTGCCGCGAATGATAACAGGGCCAGCGCCGTCGCTGGGTTGGCAGGGATCAAGCAACCAGGCTTCAGGCTTCAGGCTTCAGGCTTCAGGCTTCAGGCTTCAGGCTGGGGCGCGCTGGAATTCAGTCAAGTCTTTTCGCCGCTTCTGCCTGCCGCCTGTAGCCTGCCGCCTAGTTTCAGAGGTTCTGCATCAACTTGCGAACCCCCGCGACATGCCGCCGGCTGACCGTCAGCGGTTCGCCTTCGAGGCCCTTGAGGAACAACTGGAAATGACCAAGCGGGGTGCGCTGCAGGCGCTCGATGCGGTCGCGATAGACCAGCGCATTGCGATGAATGCGCACGAAGCGATCACCGAACTCATCCTCGAGCGCCTTGAGCGGCTCGTCCAGCAGCACCTCACCGCCCTCATGACGCAAGGTGACGTACTTGTGATCGGCGATGAAGTAAATCACCTGAGGCAGCGGTATCAGCTCGATGCCCTTGCGGGTCCGGGCGCTGATATGGCTGCGCGGTCCGGTGCCGGAAATCGCAGCGGGACGTGTGAGCGCAGCGAGCTGCACCCGATTCGGCCGCTCGGCTTTTTTCAGCGCCTCGGCAAGATGCTCCGGGCGAACCGGCTTGACCAGATAGCCAACCGCGCTGACCTGGAACGCATCCAGCGCGAATTCATCGTGGGCCGTGCAAAAAATTACCGCCGGGGGTGCATCGCGTTCGCACAGCTTGGCGGCGACCTGAAGACCATCGAGGCCTGGCATACGGATATCCAGCAACACGACATCGGGACGCAGTTCCTCAATCAGGGACAGCGCTTCCTCGCCATTGGAGGCGGAAGGTTCCAGGACACGATAGCCGTCAAGGTCACCTACCAGTCGGCTAAGGCGCTCGCGGGCTAGAGGTTCGTCATCGACAATCAGCACATTCATATGGATCTGGCTTCCTGCTTTTGTGTCGCACACGGATAGCGTAGACAGGTGTAGTAACGGGCGTTACGCCGCTTCACGCTGAGACTCGCTGCGGGACCGAAAAGTGCCGTTAGTCGTGCGTCTATATTGTGCAGAGCCTGCTGAGTGCCCCGAGATGGCGGCGTTTGAGCGGTCTCATCGAATGGGTTGCTGACCTCCAAGTGAAACACACCATCGGCATAACACGCCGCCACGCTGACCATCCCGCCCTCGATCCGGGGCTGAACACCATGAATCAGCGCATTCTCCAGCAGAGGCTGCAATGTCAATTGGGGAATCGGCAAATCATCCGGAACGCCATCGACCTGCCATTCGACCTGCAGCCGCTCGCCAAGCCGATATTGCTCGATCGACAGGTAGCGACGCGATAGCGACAGCTCCTCACGCCAAGGCACCAACGTACCGGGACGCGCCAGGCTGGCGCGGAACAGATCGGACAGGTCCAGCACCGCCTGTTCGGCCTTGTCCGGGTCAGTCGCCACCAGGCTGGCGATGCTGTTCAGGCTGTTGAATAGAAAATGCGGGCGGATACGCGCCTGCAGCGACTCGATGCGCGCCTTGAGCTCGGCCTGTTCTTGTCGCCGCCACTGGCTTTGCAGGTAGAAATAACGCAGCAGCAGCCCGGACATGATCAGGCTGATCAGGGCATGCCGCAGGTACAGATTGACCTCACCGACGCGCGTCAGCGGGCCGCCCAACTGGTAGATATCGGCCACTGCGGTACAGGCCAGTGTCAGCCCGACCACCAGGGCGCAGCAAGTAAGTCCCGCCAGCCACGGCGAAAACCGCGCCAGCAGCGGCCGCAGCTGGCACGTCAGGCCGGCCGAAAGCAGCATCACCCACTGTACGAACAACGACGTCAGCGCCAGGCGCATCCAGTTGAAGCCAGGCTGCATCGGCTCGGCAAGAACCAGCACCAGCACCAGCAGCTCGGCGAGCAGAACCAACCCAAGCAGCGCTTCCGGCTCGCACAGTTCGGGCACGAAGAAATCATCGACCGGGGCAGCAGAGCGTGGCCGGCTAGGTCTTTTTAGTTGCATGTAGGGTTTCCGCGCCGCCAGGGCACAAAGCGATGAGCAGACCGGACCCAGTCTATCGGCACCCCGCGAATCGGTGTGCCAAGCCTTCGCAACTTCTTCACTGCATCGAACCGGCAGCGATTCATCGGGGCGATTAAAGGGATGAACGGGTGTGCCGATAAGACGATAGTGGCTTAATGATTGCATTGCACCTAACGAACATGACCGCCCGTTGCGGCAGGAGTATCGCCCGTGCTGCTGTTGTCCTCTTTGCGTAGCCGTTTGCTGCGTCCGGTATTTCTGACACTGTGTGCAGCGGTGGTGGTGCAGGTGGTTGTGGCGCTCGCACTGACACGGGGCACGATCGGGGCACTCGAGCAGGACCTACAAAAAAACCTGAGCGAAGACGCCGCGCGTCTGCTGGGCGAGCTTCAGTCCGCTGATGTGGAAGTGCGCAACGGGCTGTCCAGCCTGTCCGAACGCATGCAGGGCGACCTCGCGCAGGGCCTGACGCAGCGGCTCACCGACGAGCAAATGCAGCTGCAGAATGTACTCGAACACCACCTCAAGCAGTCGGGCGATGATTTGGCCGTTCTGTTGGCCGGGGTCGCGCCCTCGGCGATCTGGGACAACGACGTCCCTGCGCTGACCGAGTTCGTCAGAATGGCCCACCAGAACCCGGCCGTCGTCTTCGTCGTCTACTTCGATGCCGATGGCAACCAGCTCACCCGCCATCTGAATCGCAAGGACCCGAGAGTCAAGGCGCTGCTCGATAAAGGCGAAGGTCGAACCGCTTTCGACAAGGTCCTGTCTGCGGCCGAGAACGACCCGGCGTTCTACCTCGCGAAGACGCCCATCAATCCCAAAGGCGCCGAGATTGGCCAGGTCATTCTCGGCCTCTCCACCTCAGCCGTGAACACTGAGCTTTCCGCGTTCAACAGCCGCTTCCAGACGCTGGTCGCCGGCACCGCAAGCCTGGTCGAAACCGGCCTTGCCGCCACCGCGAGCGATAGCGCGAAAATCCTCGGCGCGCGCCTGACCGCGGCGACCGAGGTGGCAGAAGCCCTCGACGCGAACAGCCAGAGGGCGGTGAAGCGATCAGCGACCACCTTGCTGTGGAAGATCAGCCTTGGCCTGGCGGCAACCGGCGTTCTGCTGCTGGTTGCAGTCACCCTCGTTCTGGGGCGTCAGGTCCTACGCCGCCTGGGCTTGCTGGTCGCAGCGCTGCGAGGTCTATCGGCCGGCCACGGTGATCTCACCCAGCGCGTGGAAATTCACAGCGCGGACGAAGTTGGCGACATGGCCGACGCGGTCAACCTGTTCCTG
The DNA here is from genome assembly GCA_003527165.1 of Pseudomonas sp. GTDB lineage: Bacteria > Pseudomonadota > Gammaproteobacteria > Pseudomonadales > Pseudomonadaceae > Stutzerimonas. The sequence continues at coordinate 86 of DPSI01000036.1, read as the reverse complement.
GCCAAACTTCAACCCATCGTCCAGGAGGCCCGCGCCATCGCCGTGCAGACCGGTGCCGAAATCGACGCACTGGGTACCCGTAGCGA
>DPSI01000265.1 GCA_003527165.1 Pseudomonas sp. | reverse complement strand
AAGGAAATGCTCTATCCCGAATTCGAGGCCGTGCTCGATGGCATGGTGAGCATGCCCGAGTTCGCCGATCAGCAGATGCGCGTCGCCTATGTGTTGATCAATAACCGCTTGCAGATCCGTGCAGCGGTTTTTTTCTATCTTGATTTCAACGAAGACGGCTCGGCTGATAGCGGTTGGAACATCCCGCTGCGCAGCCTGGCCGAGCGCACTGGCCGCGGCCCCGATCTTGGCGCGGGCCCCATTCGCCTGGCCTGCCGCAGCCAGTGCCCGGTGTCCTGGCACCAGATGCATCTCTGGGATCCGGAACTGACCCAGGGCAAGAACCACCTTGTCATGCTGCGCGATCGAATCAAGCGCAACCAGCTCGGCCTGCTGGTCGAAGAAGACGTGCCTCAGGCACTACCGGCCGAACGACTGCAGATGGTCGCCGAAGACACCTGGTATGCGGCCGATCCTGCCAAGCAAACCGTCACCCGGCGAGCGGAAAAGCTCGAGCAGGAACAGCGGCTCAAGGCCGCGCAGCTGATCAAACAGCAGCGTTTGCGCATTGCCAGTCTTGAGCAGCAGCGCGAGGCAGATATCAACAGGCTACGCGAGTTGGCAGCACAACAGCAGGCTAGGCTGGAGGAAGAGCTTGCTCAGTTGCGTCACGAACTGCTTCAGAAAGAGCAGCTCACCGCAGAGTTGCGCTCGCAGCTCAACGCTCAGGCCGAGGGCTTCCAGAAAAGCCGCGAAGAGATGACCCGACAGCTGCGGACACTGGAACAGAATAGCCGTGCCGAAGCGGAGGCCGCGCGCGCGCGGTCCGATGGTGAGATGCAAAGGCAGATCGCCGCAGCTGTGGCCGAGTACAAGGAACAGGTGTCCATCCGTGACGTGGAGCTGGCCTACCGCAACGAGCTGGATAGCCAGTTACAGGAAGAAATCGAGCAACTCCAGAAGCAACGAGATGCCCTCGCCGAGCAGAGTGGCGACCGAGTACTTGAGCGTCTTTCAGCGCATGGCGTGGCGTTCATGGCCTATCATCCCGGCGCGGGTCATCTGACCATTCCACTTTCAGACATGGCGCGCTATCAGCAAAACCCGCTTGCCTACGCAGCGGCCAAATGCGCGGTCTCCGAGGAGCAGTACGGCCAATGGGTTCAGCATTACCAGCAGCCAACCTGCATCGCCATGCTGTCCAGCGGAGAGCGTTGCAATATGCCGCTGGATAAGGTGGAAGCGCCCGGACGCTTCCTCGTCGGTGAGTCCAACTGCTGCGCCAGGCACCGATCGCAGGACCGGCTGCGCACGGGTAGTTGACTCACTTGCCTACATTCTCAGCGTTCTCCCTAGGGGCAATGCCCGCGCCGTTGCGGTCCATTGATCTGCCCTGGCTGCACCAGGCGGGCGTGCAGCTCGCCATACTGCGTCTGGATCTGATCGATCCCCTGTTGTCCGGTAACAAGTGGTTCAAGCTTGTCCACCACCTGCACGCAGCACGGGGGATCGGCGCGCCAGGGCTCATCAGTCTCGGCGGTCCCCACTCCAACCATCTTCACGCGTTGGCAGCAGCGGGTCGGCGCTTCGGCTTTGCCAGTGTCGGTCTGCTGCGCGGGCATCCGCAGCGGACGGCGACCGTGGATGATCTGCAGCGCTTCGGTATGCAGCTGCACTGGCTGGGCTACCGAGGCTACCGTGAGCGGCACCACCCGGGTTTCTTCGACTCCTGGCGCGAGCGCTATCCAGACTATTACTGCATACCCGAAGGCGGCGGCGGCCTTGCCGGCGCCCTGGGGTGCGCGCCATTGGTGGGCCGGGTACGGGATCAGCTTGCCACGCTTGGCTGGGACGACCATGACGGCTGGTGGCTGGCAGCCGGAACCGGGACCACGCTGGCCGGGCTGGTGATCGGTGAGGCGGAGCAGGGCGGCCATTGGGTACATGGCGCGTTGGCAGGGCCACCCTCCCATGGCGTCGGGCAAGAGATCGACCGGTTGCTGATAGAGGCCGGTATCGCCTGCGCCAACTATCAGTTGGTCGACGCGAGTCGCGGCGGTTTCGGCCGATTCGACGAGGCGCTTGCGCGCTTCATGGTCGAAACCGAGCGTGCGACCGGACTGCCGCTGGAGCCGGTCTATACGGCAAAAGCAATGATGGCGTTGCGCCTTCATATTGAGGGCGGTTATGTTGCCAGGGGGTCGCGGCTCATCTTTGTGCACACCGGTGGCCTGCAGGGTCGGCGGGCTGCCCAGGCGCAGCTGGATAAGTTGCTGCGCTGACCTGCCGTATTGGAAATGAGCGGGGCAGTGGCTACCTCGCCCGCTCCGGTGGGCGCGCCGAGCGTAGCGGCTGAGGCGCGCCGCGTTCGGCGGTCTTCAAAGCAGCACGCTGAGCGCCCAGCCAGCAAAGCCCCCGGCCAAAACCACCAGCCACGGAGGCAACTTCCAGACCATCAGCGCGACCAGGGCGATCAGCGCCAGGGCAAAATCGCCGGGGCCGAATATGGCGCTGGTCCAGACCGGGTCGTACAGGGCTGCCAGCAATAGCCCGACCACCGCCGCGTTCACCCCAGCCAGCGCCGCCTGCACATGCGAGTTGGTACGCAGCCGATCCCAGAACGGCATGACACCGAACACCAACAGAAACGAGGGGAGAAACACCGCGGTGAGGCATACGCCTGCGCTTATCAAACTGACACTTCCGCTATTCATTGATCCGCCGAGAAACGCGGAAAAGGTGAACAGCGGCCCCGGTACCGCCTGGGCGGCTCCGTAGCCAGCAAGGAAGGTGTCATTGCTGACCCAACCGTTAGGGACGACTTCGGCCTGCAACAGTGGAAGCACCACATGGCCGCCGCCGAAGACCAGTGCGCCGGCGCGGTAGAAGGTATCGAGCAATGCCAGCCACGGGCTGGTCGAGGCCGCGTTCAGCGCGGGCAGTACCGTCAGCAGGGCGAAGAACAACACCAGGCACATTCCAGCGGTCGAGCGGCGACCTCTGCCGTGACAGTGGCCGGGCGCACCTTTCGGTGCCGGGCGAAACAACACCCGTCCGACTACGCCTGCCAGCGCGATGACTCCGAGCTGCGCCCAGGCGTTGGGCAGGATCAGTACCGCACAAGCGGCGAGCAAGGCGATGGTCGTGCGCGTCCCGTCGGTGCACAGGCTGCGTGCCATGCCCCATACCGCCTGGGCCACAACTGCTACCGCGACGATCTTCAGGCCATGCAGAAGCCCACTCGGAAAGGCCTCACCCCAGCTGGCGATGCCAAGCGCGAACAGCGTCAGTGCGATTGCCGAAGGCAAGGTGAAACCGGCCCAGGCAGCTAGCGATCCGCGATAACCGCCACGCAGCAGTCCGATGGCGATGCCGACCTGGCTGCTGGCCGGCCCGGGCAGAAACTGGCAAAGCGCGACCAGATCGGCATACCGCGCCTCATCCAGCCAGCGGCGGCGGTTGACGAATTCTTCACGGAAGTAGCCGAGGTGAGCCACCGGGCCGCCAAAAGAGGTCAAACCCAGGCGCAGGAACACCATGAAGACGGTCCAGGCGCTCGATTGCTGATGGTCGGATTGTGTTGGCGGCATCGGTGAACCGTTTTCTGCTGCCTAAAGGGAAGCTTGGTGATGCGACAGTGTGCAACAGGTAGATGACAGTTAGATGGGCCAAGGTGACTTTGTTCATCTGGGCCAGCGATCGGGTACCACGAACAGGCGTTCACGCTCGACCCAGCGACCTTCGGCATCCGGTTCGATGCGTGCCATGAGCCTGGCCTGCTTGTCGTTGGCCTCGGCGATCCAACGCTCGACATCCTCGGCTGGCCAAATCTCGCTGTTGTCCAGCCGCGCCGGTGCCAGCCAGGCCTGGCGGGGCAGAGGCTGCCAGCGTGTTGCGGCGCTGGCGACAGGCGAATGCGCCCAATCGCGCTGCCGCAGCCAAAATCCGCCGAGGTGCTGTGGGTTGGCGCCGATGGGCGGCTCGCAGCCGGTCGGCCAAGGCTGAAACAGGTAGCCGCCGAGCCAGAGCGCGCTGTTGATTTCGAGGCAGGTCAACTCAGCGAGGAGCGACATCGCATGAGGACTTGAAGAGAGCTGCAACTGATGTCCGCAGAGGCGCTGCAGTTTGATGTCCAGTCGGTCATGACTACCGGGACCCAGCCAGTGATCGTGGCGACGACGGTCGCCGGCCTCCAGGCCCAGGTAGAACTTTACCGCCAGCTCGAGGTGGTACACGCCTTCGGCATCGTGCAGGATCAAATCCAATTCGCCCAACGTATGACCACCCTGGCGGATCGGCAGATTGGCCACCAACAGGTCGACGTCCGGTGCCTGACCCAGCGCGAATTGCCAGAGGCGCTCATAATACAGGCCCAGCCGGCGAATGCTGTGTTGCGCCAGCCAGGCCTGAAGCATGGACGGCTGGCTATCATGCGACAGCAGCCAGTCGGTGAGTTCGCC
>DPSI01000056.1 GCA_003527165.1 Pseudomonas sp. | reverse complement strand
ATAGCCAAGGCTTTCGATCGCTTCCTGGACACGCGTTCGCGTCTTTTCAGCAACGTTTCTGCCTGCCAATACCCGCGAAACGGTCATCTTCGAGACCCCTGCCAGCTTGGCGACATCCGCCATTCGCGGAGGCGATACATCAGGAGCGAGGATGTCGTCGATCATCAGCGCAGGTTCCGGCAGTCACTATGAAGCACTTGAGTATACCCGCTCGCGATCCCTCGGTTCGCTTGGGCAAAGCGCTTTACAATGACGATGTTATCGGTAACATTTCGCATCGTGACGAGCGAGCTGCTTCTTGGAATCCAGGTGGGGATGAGGTACGTGTCCGCTTCTGACTTCCGGCGGCTGGCTTACCTCTAACCGATCGGCCCGGCGCGCAGTCCCGGCTGGCAAGAACAAGAAGGGCACCCATGACTTATTTTGCCAAACGTCAACTCCGCAGCCAGCAATGGTTCGACGACCCCAGCCACGCCGACATGACTGCGATCTACGTCGAGCGCTACATGAACTATGGGCTGACTAGAGGTGAGCTGCAGTCAGGCCGCCCGATTATCGGCATCGCTCAGACGGGCAGTGATCTGGCGCCTTGCAACCGGCACCATCTGGAACTGGCCCAGCGGGTCAAGGCAGGCATACGCGATGCGGGCGGAATCCCGATGGAGTTCCCGGTACATCCACTGGCCGAGCAAACCCGTCGCCCCACGGCGGGCCTGGATCGCAACCTCGCTTATCTGGGGTTGGTGGAGATTCTTCACGGCTACCCGCTCGACGGAGTAGTGCTCACCACTGGCTGCGACAAGACCACCCCGGCATGCCTGATGGCTGCCGCCACCACCGATCTACCGGCAATCGTTCTGTCGGGCGGGCCGATGCTCGACGGACATCACAAAGGCGAGCTGATCGGCTCGGGCACCGTGCTATGGCATGCGCGCAAGCTATTGTCGGCCGGCGATATCGATTATGAGGGGTTCATGGAGATGACGACCGCAGCGTCGCCCTCCATCGGTCACTGCAACACCATGGGCACTGCGCTTTCGATGAATGCACTGGCCGAGGCGCTGGGTATGTCGCTGCCCGGTTGCGCAAGCATTCCAGCCGCCTACCGCGAGCGCGGTCAGATGGCCTACCTCACCGGCAAGCGGATCGTCGACCTGGTGCTCGACGACGTTCGCCCATCGCAGATCCTGACTCGAGAGGCGTTCGAGAACGCCATAGCCGTTGCGTCAGCTCTAGGCGCGTCCAGCAATTGCCCGCCGCATTTGATCGCCATCGCTCGCCATGCCGGTGTTGAATTGTCGCTCGAGGACTGGCAACGCGTCGGTGAGGAGGTACCACTGCTGGTCAACTGCATGCCCGCCGGTAAGTACCTGGGCGAAGGCTTTCACCGTGCCGGCGGCGTGCCGGCCGTGATGCACGAACTTCTCAAGGCTGGTCGATTACATGAGGGCTGCGCGACCGTAACCGGCAAGAGCATTGGTGAGATCGTTGCCGCGACCCAGGCCCATGACAGCGATGTTATTCGTCCTTACGAGGACCCGCTCAAGCATCGCGCCGGCTTCATCGTGCTCAGCGGCAATTTCTTCGATAGCGCGATCATGAAAATGTCGGTCGTTGGTGAGGCGTTCCGCAAAACCTATCTCGCCACCCCTGGAGCCGAGAACTGTTTCGAAGCGCGGGCGATTGTCTTCGAAGGGCCTGAGGACTATCACGCACGCATCAACGATCCCGCGTTGCAGATCGACGAGCATTGCATACTGGTCATCCGAGGCTGCGGGACCGTCGGTTATCCGGGCAGTGCCGAGGTGGTCAACATGGCGCCGCCGTCGGAGCTCATCCGTCGCGGGATCGATTCCCTGCCTTGCCTGGGCGATGGACGTCAGAGCGGTACGTCGGCCAGTCCCTCGATACTCAACATGTCACCGGAAGCTGCGCTGGGCGGCGGGCTGGCCCTGCTTCGCACCGGGGATCGGTTGCGGGTGGACTTGAATAGCCGCAGCGTCGACCTGCTGGTCGACGAAAGTGAGCTGGAGCAACGACAAAAGGAAACCGCACCGAGCATGCCGGTATCGCAAACCCCCTGGCAGGAGCTGTACCGGCAGTTGGTCGGCCAGCTATCGACAGGCGGCTGCCTGGAGCCCGCCACCCTCTATCTGCGGGTGATCGCGAACCACGGCGAGCCGCGTCACTCTCATTGACCAGAGTCTGTTGATCCGAGCCCGGCTGGCAGGCCAGCGGGGCAGAGGGGGCTGGCTGCAGTCATTGCACTCGCGGCGGAACGATGCGGCCAGCGTTCGACAGGTCATGGGGTCGAACAGCGCCTTGAGATCTTTAGCACCCGCAGATCCTGCATACGCTAGCCTTGCGAGGTGTAGGGTCGCCTCGTCGCCGACGGGAATGAGTCAGGTCTCGGCACGGCCTTGCAGCAGAATTTCCATCAGCTCCTGAGCATTACCCGACGGCGCCTGATGCCTGCGGGTAAGAATGCCGTACTTGAGCGACTGGGTGGCGAGACTGGTGGAAAGTTCGGAAAGCAATCCCTGCTCGACCTGCTGCCGGGCGATGGCTTCGGGTAATAGTGCCAACGTCTCGCTGTTACGCAGCAGATGAAGGGTAGTCTGTACCGAGGTGGTCTCAATGACGTTGCTTGGTGGCGCGACGTGGAGCTGGCTGAGGAGTTGCTCGAGCATCTGCCGCATCGGCGTATCGAACGGGTAGAGCACCCAAGGCCAGCGGGTCAGTTCGGCAGGGTGAACGTCGCGTTGGCCGCAAAGGGTATGGTCGCGCTTACAAACCAGCCAAAACGGCTCTTCGGCCAGCGGCTGAAAGTCGAAGCGCTGTTGCTGGCGGGAGTTGGTGAAGCGGCCCACCACTAGATCCAGCTGCTTGTTTTCGAGCATATCCAGCAAATGATCACTGGTCTGCTCCACCAGTTCGATCATTAGCAAAGGCCTGCGGCGCTTGAGCTCGGCCAGCGCCACCGGAATGGTAGAGAT
>DPSI01000266.1 GCA_003527165.1 Pseudomonas sp. | reverse complement strand
GGGCTGAACATGTTCGGCCGTTGAGCTACAGGCCAGGCGCTGGAGAGGCTAGACTCCTGTCACACGGGCCACTGTAGGGCCGAACTTGGTCGGCCGTTGAGCCGCAGGCCAGGCGCTGGCCGAATCAATTCGGCCCTACGGGAGCTTCCTCAATCGTCGCTGACGATATGGTGCTCACCCCAGCGCGGCAGCATATCCTGCGGGATATTGAGCAGGTTGAGGATCCGCGCCACGACGAAATCGACCAGGTCATCGAGGGTCTGCGGTTGATGGTAGAAACCCGGCGACGCCGGCAGGATGGTGACGCCGAGGTTGGACAGCTTGAGCATGTTTTCCAAGTGAATGCTGGAGTACGGCGCTTCACGCGGCACCAGGATCACCTGGCGGCGCTCCTTCAGCGCGACGTCGGCGGCGCGCTCGATGAGGTTATTGCAGGCGCCGGAGGCGATCGCTGAAAGGGTTCCGGTCGAGCACGGCACCACAACCATCGCGCTCGGCGCGCCGGAGCCCGAGGCCGGCGGCGCCATCCAATCCTCCTTGGCGAATACACGGATCTGCCCCGCCGCAGCGCCAGTGTATTCGGAGAGGAACGCCTGCATGGCCTGCGGTTTGGCGGGCAGCACGACGTCGGTTTCGGTAGCCATGACCAGTTGAGCGGCCTTGGAGATCAGGAAATGAACCTCGCGGTCTTCCTGAATCAGGCAATCCAGCAGACGCAAACCGTATTGAGCGCCAGATGCGCCGGTCATGGCCAAGGTGACGCGTTCGGGGCCGCTCATTTATCTGATTCCCTTGTTGGTGCTTTGTCATTTCTTGATGGGTTGAAGCCCACCCTACCGCAGAGTGGCGCCTGCCCGTAGGGTGGGCCGGGCGGCGCTCCGCTTTAGCCACCATTTAAGGCCCTACGTCAGCGCCTCGGCCAATTTCGTATGCAACCCACCAAAGCCGCCATTGCTCATCACCACCACCTGCGTGCCCGGCGAGGCGTCGGCTTTGACCTTGGCGATGATCGCTTCCAGCGAATCGCACACCGTGGTCGCGACCGGTGAGCCGGCGACGGTCGCGGCAAGATCCCAACCGAGGTTGGCCGGCGCGTACCAGATCGCCTGATTGGCCAGCGCCACCGATTCGGCCAGGCCTTCGCGGTGGGCGCCCAGCTTCATGGAATTGGAACGCGGTTCGATCACGGCGATGATTGGAGTACCGCCGACGCGCTTGCGCAGCCCGTCGAGGGTGGTGGCGATAGCGGTAGGGTGATGGGCGAAGTCGTCGTAAATGGTCACGCCGTTAATGTCTGCGACCTTTTCCATGCGTCGCTTAACGCTGCGGAACTCGCTCAGCGCCTCGGCGCCCTGCTTGGGTAGTACGCCGACGTGACGCGCCGCGGCGAGGGTTGCCAGGGCGTTGTTGACGTTGTGCAGGCCGGTCAGCTCCCAGTCCACCATACCCTGCACGGCGCCGTCGAAGATCACCTCGAAACGTGAGCCGTCGGCGCTGAGCAGGTTCGCCTGCCACCGTCCGCCCTCACCGGTGGTTTGCACCGGGGTCCAGCAGCCCATGCCGATCACGCGCTTGAGCGCTTCTTCGGATTGGGGATGAATGACCAGCCCTTCGCTGGGCACGGTGCGCACCAGATGATGGAACTGGCGCTCGATTGCCGGGAGGTCCGGAAAGATATCCGCGTGGTCGAATTCGAGGTTATTGAGGATCGCCGTACGTGGGCGGTAATGGACGAACTTGCTGCGCTTGTCGAAGAAGGCACTGTCGTACTCGTCCGCCTCGACCACGAAGAACGGCGTGCCGCCCAAACGAGCCGAGATGCCGAAATTTTGTGGCACGCCGCCAATGAGAAAGCCGGGGCTCATGCCGGCGTGCTCCAGCACCCAGGCGAGCATGCTGCTGGTAGTGGTCTTGCCATGGGTGCCGGCAGCCGCCAATACCCAGCGGCCTTGCAGCACGTGATCAGCCAGCCACTGCGGGCCAGACATGTAGGGCAGGCCCTTGTTCAGCACGTATTCCACCGCCGGGTTGCCGCGCGACAACGCGTTGCCGATCACCACCAGGTCCGGTGCCGGCTCGAGCTGACTCGGCTCATAACCCTGAGTCAGCTCGATGCCCTGGGCTTGGAGCTGCGTGCTCATCGGTGGATAGACGTTCGCGTCTGAGCCAGTGACGCGGTGGCCCAGCTCCTTGGCGAGCACCGCCAGCGACCCCATGAAGGTGCCGCAGATGCCGAGAATATGAATGTGCATGAATGACCTCTGGAAACGCCGCCAGGCAATCGGATCAGGCGGCACAGCCGCGCATGTGGGCGCCGAAAACTGCAGCGCAGATTAGCACAGCGCCCGCGCCGGTACGGCCCTACCAGCGGTGCACCGCACGTCGCCTCGCCTGCCGACGAACGGAGCCTGTTCTACGCTGTGAGACAGCAGTCCCACACTATTACAAGACCGGAGACTCATCATGCGTTACGCCCATCCCGGCAGCGAAGGCGCTGTCGTTTCCTTCAAGTCCCGCTATGGCAACTTCATCAACGGCGAATTCGTCGAGCCGGTCAACGGCCAGTACTTCACCAACCTGTCCCCGGTAAATGGCCAGCCCATCGCTGAGTTCCCCCGCTCCGACGCAGCGGATATCGAAAAGGCCCTCGACGCCGCGCATACCGCCGCCGATGCCTGGGGCAAAACCAGCGTGCAGGCACGCTCGCTGATCCTGTTGAAGATCGCCGATCGCATCGAGCAGAACCTCGAAATGCTCGCCATCACCGAAACCTGGGACAACGGCAAGGCCGTGCGTGAAACGCTCAATGCCGACATTCCGCTGGCGGCCGACCACTTTCGTTATTTCGCTGGCTGCATCCGCGCCCAGGAGGGCACCAGCGCCGAGATCGACGAGCACACCGCCGCGTACCACTTCCACGAACCGCTGGGCGTGGTCGGGCAGATCATCCCCTGGAACTTCCCGATCCTGATGGCCGCGTGGAAACTCGCCCCAGCACTGGCTGCCGGCAACTGCGTCGTCCTCAAGCCCGCCGAGCAAACCCCGCTGGGTATCGCAGTACTGCTGGAAGTAATCGGCGACCTGCTGCCGCCCGGCGTGCTCAACGTCGTCCAGGGCTACGGCCGCGAAGCCGGCGAGGCGCTGGCCAGCAGCAAACGCATCGCCAAGATCGCCTTCACCGGCTCCACACCGGTGGGTTCGCACATCATGAAGCGCGCCGCCGAGAGCATCATCCCGAGCACGGTCGAGCTGGGTGGCAAGAGCCCGAACATCTACTTCGAAGACATCATGCAGGCTGAGCCCACCTTTATCGAAAAGGCCGCCGAAGGCTTGGTACTGGGCTTCTTCAACCAGGGCGAGGTCTGCACCTGCCCGTCGCGGGCGCTGGTGCAGGAGTCGATCTACGGGCCGTTCATGGAAGCGGTGATGAAGAAGGTTTCGCAGATCAAGCGCGGCGACCCGCTGGACACCGACACCATGGTCGGTGCCCAGGCCAGCCAGCAGCAGTTCGACAAGATCATGTCTTATTTGGAAATCGCCCAGCAGGAAGGCGCGGAATCGCTGGCAGGCGGCGCGGCGGAGAAACTCGAAGGCTCGCTCGCCACCGGCTATTACATCCAGCCGACCCTGCTCAAGGGCACCAACAAGATGCGCGTCTTCCAGGAGGAAATCTTCGGCCCGGTGATCGGCGTCACCACCTTTAAGGACGAAGCCGAAGCCCTGGCCATCGCCAACGACACCGAATACGGCCTCGGTGCCGGCGTCTGGACCCGTGACATCAATCGTGCATACCGCATGGGCCGGGCGATCAAGGCCGGACGCGTTTGGACCAACTGCTATCACCTCTACCCCGCTCACGCGGCGTTCGGTGGCTACAAGAAGTCCGGCGTCGGTCGCGAGACCCACAAGATGATCCTCGACCACTATCAGCAGACCAAGAACCTGCTGGTCAGCTACGACATCAATCCACTGGGGTTCTTCTAGCCTCAACGCGCCGAAAAAGTGCCCGCCCACGCCGAAAGGCGTCGGGCTGGTGCACCGCCCCCTGATCGTGACCTTTCGCACGCTGCAATAACCAGCCCGTCGCTAAGGCACAGGGCTTGCTTTACCGATCCTGCCGTACCCGAACCCATTAAAGGATGATTCCATGGCTCTCGAACACAGCAGCGCGACGCCCCCAACACACGCCATTGATTTCGAAGCAGTTGGCAGCACTTATTTCAAGGAACGCGAACTGAAGAAAGGCGCCGCCGGCTGGGTGCTACTGGTGGGCCTCGGCGTTGCTTACGTGATTTCCGGCGACTACGCCGGCTGGAACTTCGGCCTGGCCCAGGGCGGCTGGGGCGGGCTGTTCATTGCCACGCTGCTGATGGCGACCATGTACCTGTGCATGTGCTTCTCGCTGGCCGAGCTGTCGTCGATGATTCCAACCGCCGGCGGCGGCTATGGCTTCGCCCGTAGCGCCTTCGGCCCGCTGGGCGGCTTTCTCACCGGGACGGCAATCCTCATCGAGTACGCCATTGCCCCGGCCGCCATCGCCGTGTTCATCGGCGCCTACTGCGAGTCGCTGTTCGGGATCGGCGGCTGGGCGATCTACCTGGCCTTCTACATCATCTTCATCGGCATCCATATCTTCGGCGTCGGTGAAGCATTGAAGTTGATGTTCGTCATCACCGCTGTGGCCGCGTTGGCGCTGGGCGTGTTCATCGTCGCGATGGTGCCGCACTTCTCCGTCGACAAGCTGCTGGATATCGCACCAACCACGGCCGCAGGCGCCAGCAGCTTTTTGCCCTACGGCTACGTCGGCATCTGGGCGGCGATCCCCTACGCGATCTGGTTCTTCCTTGCGGTCGAAGGCGTACCGCTGGCCGCCGAGGAAACCAAGAACCCGCAGCGTGACATGCCCCGCGGGCTGATCGGCGCCATGCTGATTCTGGTCGCCTTCGCCGGGCTGATCCTCCTGGTCGGCCGGGGCGGTGCCGAGATCGGA
>DPSI01000234.1:9191-9915 GCA_003527165.1 Pseudomonas sp. | reverse complement strand
CGCGTTGCGCGCCGGCAGCGTCGACCTGATCGTCGCCGGCGGTATGGAGAGCATGACCAACGCGCCTTATCTGCTGGAAAAGGCCCGCAGCGGCTATCGCATGGGTCACGGCAAGGTACTCGACCACATGTTCCTCGACGGCCTTGAGGATGCCTACGACAAGGGTCGGCTGATGGGCACCTTCGCCGAAGGCTGCGCGCAGAACCACGGTTTCAGCCGTGAAGAACAGGACGCCTACGCGCTGACGTCGTTGCAGCGTGCCCGCGATGCGATCATCAACGGCCGCTTCGCCAGCGAAATCGTCCCGCTCGAGATCACCCAGGGCCGTGAGCAGCGCACCATCCGCGACGATGAGCAACCGCCCAAGGCGATGCCGGAGAAGATTCCGTCGCTCAAGCCGGCGTTCCGCGAGGGCGGCACCGTGACGGCGGCCAACTCCAGTTCCATTTCCGATGGTGCCGCCGCGTTGGTACTGACCCGGCGCTCCGAAGCCGAGCGCCTGGGATTGAAACCCCAGGCGGTGATCCACGGCCATGCGGTATTCGCCGACGCGCCCAACCTGTTCCCGACCGCACCCATCGGCGCCATTCACAAATTGCTGGAACGCACCGGCTGGCGGCTCGACGAGGTGGATCTGTTCGAGATCAACGAGGCTTTCGCCGTGGTCAGCATGGTCACCATGCGCGAGTTGGGTCTGGACCACGCCAAGGTCAACGTCAACGGC
>DPSI01000234.1:7404-9014 GCA_003527165.1 Pseudomonas sp. | reverse complement strand
GTCAACGGCGGCGCCTGCGCCTTGGGCCATCCGATCGGTGCGTCGGGAGCGCGAATTCTGGTGACCTTGATCGCCGCATTGCGTGACCGTGGCTTGCGTAAAGGCATCGCGGCCATCTGCATCGGCGGTGGCGAAGCGACTGCCATGGCCGTCGAACTGCTCGATTGAGGACCTGCCATGCTGCTCAACGACGATCAAACCAGCATCCGCGACATGGCCCGGCAGTTCGCTCAGGAAAGACTCAAACCCTTCGCTGCCGACTGGGACCGCGAACACCGCTATCCAGCCGAGGCGATTGGCGAAATGGCTGAACTCGGCTTCTTCGGCATGCTCTGCCCGGAGCAGTGGGGCGGCAGCGACACCGGCTACATCGCTTATGCGCTGGCGCTGGAGGAAATCGCCGCGGGCGATGGCGCTTGCTCGACCATCATGAGTGTGCACAACTCGGTCGGGTGCGTACCGATCCTGCGCTTTGGCAACGAGGAGCAGAAGCAGCGCTACTTGACGCCCTTGGCCAGCGGGGCGCAGATTGGCGCTTTCGCCCTTACCGAGCCTCACGCCGGTTCCGACGCCAGCAGCCTGCGCACCCGTGCCCGGCGTGACGGCGATAGCTACGTTATAAATGGCGCCAAGCAATTCATTACCTCGGGCCAGCACGCCGGCACGGTGATCGTCTTTGCTGTGACCGATCCGGATGCCGGCAAGCGCGGTATCAGCGCCTTCATCGTCCCGACCGACACGCCTGGTTATCAGGTGGTGCACATCGAGGACAAGCTCGGCCAGCACGCGTCCGACACCTGCCAGCTTGCGTTCGAAGATATGCGCGTGCACGAGTCCCAACGCCTGGGTGAGGAGGGTGAGGGTTACAGGATCGCACTGGCGAACCTGGAAGGCGGGCGCATCGGCATCGCCGCCCAAGCGGTCGGCATGGCGCGTGCGGCCTTCGAAGCGGCGCGTGACTATGCCCGTGAGCGCGAGGCATTCGGCAAGCCACTCACCGAACACCAGGCCGTCGCCTTCCGCCTGGCCGACATGGCGACCCAGATCGCCGTCGCCCGGCAAATGGTGCTGCACGCCGCCGCCCTGCGCGAGGCTGGCCAACCGGCGCTGGTGGAAGCGTCCATGGCCAAGCTGTTCGCCTCGGAAGTTGCCGAGTACGTGTGTTCCAAAGCCCTGCAGATTCATGGCGGCTACGGCTATCTCGAGGATTATCCGGTCGAGCGTTACTACCGCGACGCGCGGATCACCCAGATTTACGAAGGCTCCAGCGAGATCCAGCGCCTGTTGATTGCCCGCGAGCTGAACAACTACGGCTTGTGATCGAAACCGACGCGTGAGGAGGGCCGACTAACGAACGTAGGAGCCAGCTTGCTGGCNNTGTTCGCCTCGGAAATGGCGGAGAAGGTCTGCTCGGCAGCGATCCAGACGCTCGGTGGTTATGGCTACCTCAAAGACTTCCCGGTGGAGCGCATCTACCGCGACGTCCGGGTCTGCCAGATCTACGAAGGCACCAGTGATATCCAGCGATTGGTGATTGCGCGCAACCTGGGCGAGTGACCCGAAGCGAGGCTTGCACCTGCTGACCCTGGGCCTGGACGGGTCATGTGCTC
>DPSI01000234.1:0-7335 GCA_003527165.1 Pseudomonas sp. | reverse complement strand
GTCTGCTCCACGGGCGGCGCGTATCTCCTGAGCGTCGACCGGTTCGGTGAACCGTTCCTCTTTAGCAAAATTGAAGACCCCATGTTCATGCGGGTCTATCGAGTTGTCACTTCTGGTTCTATGGTCCGTTCGAGTCGATACGACGCCTGTCGGGTAATTCCGCCGGGGACGCTCGCATCGCTGATTACAACAAGACTCCACGGGAGAACAGCATGATTACCTTTACCACTCGTCTCGCCTTGGCCACGACTGGTCTGCTGCTGTGTACTCAGCTGATGGCCGAACCCAAACGTCCTGAGTGCATCGCAGGGGCCAAGCCTGGCGGCGGATTCGACATCACCTGCAAGCTCGCCCAGGGCGGGCTGCATGAAGCCGGTTTGCTCGAGGCGCCGATGCGGGTGACCTACATGCCGGGTGGTATCGGTGCGGTGGCCTACAACGCGGTAGTGGCTCAGCGAGCCAACGAGCCGGGGACCATTACCGCATGGTCGAGTGGATCGCTGCTCAATCTTGCGCAGGGAAAGTTCGGGCGCTACGACGAAAAGGCCGTACGCTGGCTCGCCGCCATTGGTACCGATTACGGCGCGGTAACGGTGCGTGAGGACTCGCCGCTCAAGGACTTCGATGACCTGATCGAAGCACTGCGCAATGACCCGACTGGGACGGTTATCGGGGCGGGCGGAACGGTCGGCAGCCAGGATTGGATGCAGGCAGCCATGGTTGCCCGCAGCGCCGGCATCGATCCGCGAAAGTTGCGCTACGTGGCGTTCGAAGGCGGCGGTGAACCAATGACGGCCCTGCTGGGTGGGCATGTACAAGTGATCACCAGCGGCATTGGCGAAGCGACGGCGCAGCTAGAAGCGGGCAAGGTGCGGGTGCTGGCGGTCCTGTCCCAGGAGCGCCTGCCCGGTAAGCTGGGCAATTTGCCCACGGCCCGGGAGCAGGGCTTTGATGTGACTTGGCCAATCGCTCGTGGTTATTACTTGGGGCCGGAGGTCAGCGACGAGGATTACGCCTGGTGGAAGGAGCAGTTTGACACGCTGCTCGAGGATGAGGACTTCGCCCAGATGCGTGACCACTACGACCTGCTGCCCCTGGCCATCACCGGGGAGGAGCTGCAGGCTTATGTCTTCCGCCAGGTAGATCAGTACAGAGCCTTGGCGGACGAGTTCGGCCTCTTGCAGAAGCCATGATGAGCTAACCGTTCGTTCGCTGCAGCAAGAACGAGGCGCGAGTTCGCGAGAACCCGTTAACCACGCACATCAAGAGCACATTGCCTTCAGCCCGCCCATGCGGGCTTTTTTTATCAGCAAAGCCACGGTTCGGATCGATCGTCCAGCGCTCTTGGAGCTCAATCGAACCTGGCATACGCTGCGACAGCCACAAGGCTTTTCGTTTCTGAAAAACAACAACAGGCGCCGTAATGGAACTCAGGCAACTTCGCTATTTCTTGTCTGCGGTCGAGCATAAAAGCCTCGGCCGCGCCGCGTTGGAACTCGGCATCGGCACCTCGGCGTTGAGCCAGCAGATCAGCAAGCTGGAAAGTGAGCTCAGCACCCGGTTGCTCAGCCGTACCAGTACCGGCGTGGTGCTGACTAACGCGGGCATCGCCTTTCAGCACCATGCACAGCTCACCTTGCGCCAGGCCGAGAACGCCATCCTGGCGGCTCAGCGCGGTCGCATGAGCGGTTACGTCAGCGTCGGGCTTCCGCCGACCACAGCCTCGGTTCTGGCGTTGCCGCTGATCGCCGCGATGCGCCGACGTTATCCGGACATCCAGCTGCATCTGGTGGAGATGCTGTCTGGGCACCTCGCTAACCAGTTGAACGCCCGGCAGCTGGACCTGGCGATCCTATTCCACGCTGACGCCGGTAAGCGCTGGAACGTTCAACCCCTACTGGACGAGAAACTGTTCGTCATCGCGCCTCCCGGACTTGCCGGCGCGCCGCGGGGCGAGCGCGCGCGCATGGCGGATCTGGGACGCCTGCCGCTGGTGCTGCCGAACCCGCAGCACGGCCTGCGCACGACCGTCACGGCGACCTTCGAGCGCTTCGCCATCGAACCCAACATCATCATGGAGATCGACGGCCTGGCGCTGTTAATGGAGACGGTGCGCGCCGGCTATGCGGCGACCATCCAGCCTGGCGCCGCGGCTGCACGCTCGGGCGAGTCGGGGCTTGTCATCGCGCAGATTGAAGATGCCGACGTGGCCCGCCGCAACCTGTTGTGCACGCTGACTGACGACGAGCTGTCTCCGGCGGCGCTGGCCGCGCGGGTGGTTATCCTCGACGTGGCGCGTGAGCTGGTGCGCCAGGGTCGATGGCCCGGCGCAAACCTCTACGAGCCTGGTGATCTGACAGGTACCGAGGCGAGACCAAGCCTTTAGTAAAACTAAACCCCCCCGGGTGTTCGCCCGCTTTCGGCGTGCTCCTCGTCTGCCTAGAGTCTGCACAGATAAAGAGGGGGCGCCAGTCGAGCCTCCTCCGACGAGGAGACCTGATGATCGATGTGCTTGTCATTGGCGGCGGCAACGCCGCTCTCTGCGCGGCCCTGATGGCGCGCGAGGCCGGGGCCAGCGTGCTGCTGCTGGAAGCCTCGCCGCGCGAATGGCGTGGCGGCAATTCCCAGCACACCCGCAACCTGCGCTGCATGCACGACGCCCCGCAGGACGTGCTGGTCGAGGCCTATCCCGAAGAAGAATTCTGGCAGGACCTGCTGCGCGTGACCGGCGGCATCACCGACGAGAAACTCGCGCGCATCGCCATCCGTGCATCGTCCTCCTGCCGCGACTGGATGCGCCGGCATGGCGTGCACTTCCAGCCACCGCTCTCCGGCGCTCTGCACGTGGCGCGCACCAACGCCTTCTTCATGGGCGGCGGCAAGGCGCTGGTCAACGCCTATTACCGCAGTGCGGAGCGGCTCGGGGTCGAAATCCGCTACGACACACCGGTCGAATCGGTCGAGCTCGACGGCGGGCGCTTCGTCGCCGCCCGGGTCCCGGCGCGCGAGGTGAACGGCATCCGCCTGCCGGCCGAGCGCATCGAGGCACGCAGCTGCGTGTTGGCCGCCGGCGGGTTCGAATCCAACCGCGAGTGGCTGCGCGAAGCCTGGGGGCAGAACGAGCGGGGCGAGTGGCCGTCGGACAACTTTCTGATCCGCGGCACCCGTTTCAACACCGGCGTGCTGCTGCGCAGCATGCTGGAGACCGGCGCCGATGCCATCGGCGACCCGACCCAGGCGCACATGGTCGCCATCGATGCCCGCGCGCCGCTGTACGACGGCGGCATCTGCACCCGGATCGACTGCGTGTCGCTGGGCGTGGTGGTCAACCGCGACGGCGAGCGCTTCTATGACGAGGGCGAAGATTTCTGGCCCAAGCGCTACGCCATCTGGGGTCGTCTGGTGGCCGGCCAGCCAGGGCAGGTCGCCTATTCCATCATCGACCAGAAGGCCATCGGCCGCTTCATGCCGCCGGTCTTTCCCGGCACCGTCGCCCATACGCTCGATGAACTGGCGCGCCAGCTGGGGCTGCCCGAAGACACCTTCGTCCAGACCGTGGAGGCCTACAACCGCGCCTGCCGGGTCGGCACCTTCGATCACACCCAGCTCGACGACTGCCACACCGAGGGGCTGGTGCCGGCCAAGACCCACTGGGCACGGCCGCTCGATACGCCGCCGTTCTACGGCTATGCCCTCAAGCCGGGGGTGACCTTCACCTACCTGGGGCTCAAGACCAATGAAGACGCGGCGGTGCACTTCGCCGGCCAGCCCAGCCCGAACCTCTTCGTCGCCGGCGAGATGATGGCCGGTAACGTGCTCGGCAAGGGCTACACCGCGGGAGTCGGCATGAGCATCGGCACCGCCTTCGGCCGCATCGCCGGCAGCCGCGCCGCCGAGGCCGCGCTCCATTCCACTCTTCAGCGCGAAGGACAACGCCATGCAACTGCATGAACCCCTCGCGGCGGACGCCTGCGTGACCGCCGAACCCTATCAGCTGATCTCCCTGCTCAACGCCGACGAGGCCGAGGTCAACCGGCAGATGCAGATCTGCAATGCCTGCCGCTACTGCGAAGGCTTCTGCGCGGTGTTCCCGGCGATGACCCGCCGCCTGGAATTCGGCAAGGCGGACATCCATTACCTGGCCAACCTCTGCCACAACTGCGGCGCCTGCCTGCATGCCTGTCAGTACGCCGAGCCCCACGAGTTCGCGGTGAACGTGCCGCAGTCGCTCGCCAAGGTGCGTCTGGACACCTACACCGATTTCGCTTGGCCGGCGGCGCTCGGCGGCCTCTACCGGCGCAACGGCCTGACCATGGCCCTGGCGACTTCGGCGGGCCTGGTGCTGTTCCTGCTGCTGGCGATGCTGATCAACGGCACGCTGTTGCCGGGCCGACTGGCCGGGGACTTCTATACGGTGTTCCCCCACAACACCCTGGCGCTGATGTTCGGCGGTGCGTTCGGCTTCGCCGTACTGGCGCTGGGCATCGGCGTGCGGCGCTTCTGGAAGCGCATCACCCCTGCCGAGGCGCGGGAAAGTGCCAGCACGGCCGCGGCGCTGGAGGCCTCGGGCGCGGTGCTCAAGCTCAAATATCTCGACGGCGGGCACGGGCAGGGCTGCAACAACGAGAGCGACCGCTACACCCTGTGGCGGCGGCGCTTCCACCACTTCACCTTCTACGGCTTCATGCTCTGCCTGGCCTCGACCAGCGTCGCCACGCTGTATCACTACCTGCTGGGGGCCGAAGCGCCGTATCCGTTCTTCAGCCTGCCGGTCATGCTCGGCACGGCCGGCGGCATCGGGCTGATCATCGGGCCGCTGGGGCTTTTGGTGATGAGCTATCGCCGCGACCCGGCCCAGGGCGACGTGGCCCAGCGGCCGATGGACCGGGCCTTCATCGCGCTGCTGCTGCTGATCAGCGTCACTGGCCTTGCGCTGCTGGCGCTGCGCGATACGGCGGCGATGGCGATCCTGCTCGCGGTGCACCTGGGCGTGGTGATGGCATTCTTCCTGACCATGCCCTACGGTAAATTCGCCCACGGCATCTTTCGCAGCGCGGCGCTGCTCAAACATGCCATCGAGAAACGCCAGCCGGACCGGTTGCAAGTAGGCAGCGAGCGCTCGGAGCCGGCCACCGGTGCGCGTTAAACGACGCGGTCGGCGGCGTCAACGACGGCCGGCCCTTACCGCGCCTCCAGGAGATTGCGGATGCACATCGTCATACCGGATGAGTATCAGGATGTTATTCGCTCGCCGGACGGGCAGAGGGTCACGGTCTACCACGACGCGGTCAGCGACCCGAACGTTTCGCGCTGGTGCTGACCCGTGAGCGGACCCAGGTCGACGCGGCGTGGCGGTGATGGAAGGACGAGGCTCGCCCATCGCGCCTGCAGAACTGGCCTGGGGCGAGCCTGTCACCGATCCGGAGCATTCCTGCTTCAACACCCAACGTCCTGTGCACACCGCATCTTGGATACATCGAGCGGCAGGGTTATGAGCTGTACTTCGGCCACGCCTTCGCCAATGTGGTGGCGTTCTTTCGGAGTGAACCCTGCGAGTTTGCCAATCCGGTGTACAAGAACAGCGCTAGCCTTATCGAGCCGACCCAACATCGCGGCAGGGATTGATGTAGCGGAGCGCCACTCGGCCCACGCTCTCATCGTGTGCGGTCGGATTCGATTGATGTCGGTCCTTTCAATCCCAGCCTTTAGCGTTCTGGACTGAGTCTGTGATTGCCCCAGGTGTTCTTGAAAAACGCGGAGCGGGTGCGGCGTGCAGGGTGCCGTCGATGTCGCGGTAGACGCCGCGTTGTTGCATGTGCGGATGCTGTGCGGCTTCTTCCAGGGTAAGCACTGGCGCGAAGCAGGCGTCGGTGCCTTCGAGCAGGGCGCACCAGTCGGCCTGTGTCCGGCTGGCAAACAGGGTGGCGAGCTGTTCGCTTTGTTCTACCCAACGGTCCGGGTCGGCACAGCCTTGCCGCAGGCTTTCCGGGACACCGATGCGCTGCATCAGTTCTGAGAAGAACTGCGGCTCCAGCGGCCCGATGGCAATTTCACGGCCGTCTGCACAGGTGTAGCAGCGGTAGTGCGGCGCGGCGCCGGAAAGCAGGTTGCGGTCGCGCTCAAGCGAGATCGCGCCGCTGGGCAGCAGCCCGGCGAAGAAGGTCATCATCGAAGACACACCGTCGACGATGGCGGCGTCGATCACTTGCCCCTGGCCTGAGCGTTCCCGTTCCCACAGCGCGGCCATGATGCCGAATGCCAGGTACAGCGAACCGCCGCCAAAATCGCCGACCAGATTGAGCGGGGGGATCGCCGGACCCTCGCGGCCGCCGATGGCCGCCAGCGCGCCGGTGATGGCCAGGTAGTTGATGTCGTGCCCGGCGCTATGGGCGAGTGGTCCGGTCTGGCCCCAGCCGGTCATACGACCGTAGACCAGTCGCGGGTTGCGTGCGTGAAGCTGTTCCGGGCCGAGACCCAGACGCTCCATCACGCTGGGGCGAAAGCCTTCGATCAATACGTCGGCGTTTTCCGCCAGCGCCAGGCAACGCTCGCGACCGGCCTCGGTGCGGATATCCAGCGTCAGCCGCTTGCGGCCGCGATCGGCAACCGGGTTGGGCCAGCCGTTGCCGCCGTCACGTTCGATGCGGATGACCTCAGCACCGAGGTCGGCCAGCAGCATCGCGCAGTGCGGGCCGGGGCCAATGCTGGTGAACTCCAGCACGCGTAGGCCAAGCAATGGACCTTGGCGAGGTTGAGGGTCGTCGAGCGGCATGGCGTGCTCCTGGCAGTGATGGGTGTGGCTGGGTGACGGTATCGCAAGCTCAACCCATGCTACGGGTGCGATCATGCGGCTCTGCTGCAGCTCCGGACGCTCGGCGAGCGGGCCGGTGTACAGCCGGATGGAGTTGCTTCGATGGCTATCTCAAGCTCAACCCACCCTACGGCCTAGACACCCGACTCCGTAGGATGGGTTGGGCGAAGCGATACCCAGTCAGGCGCGCCTAGATGCTTGCCGCGCTCGTTTCACTCGCCGGCATGTCGACTAGGTACGAGCGGTAGCGGTCACGCAGGGTTTTCTTGTCGATCTTGCCGGTAGCGGTGAGGGGCACAGCGTCGATGATCACCGCGTCGGGCATCCACCATTTGACGATCTGTGTTTCGAGGTAGGCGAGCACGGTTTCGATGCAAATCTCGGTGTCGTCGTGGGGCTCGATGATGAGGACCGGGCGTTCCTCCCATTTTTCGTGCGTCACGCCGACCACCGCGGCGATGCGCACGCCGGGGCAGGCCACGGCGATATTTTCGATATCGATAGAGCTGATCCATTCGCCGCCG
>DPSI01000231.1 GCA_003527165.1 Pseudomonas sp. | reverse complement strand
CAACCCGAGCATGCCGGCTGTGCGATCGACCAGCAGCTTGACTTCTACCAGTGTCCGCTTGGTTCGGTATTCCGACAGCACCGGCACGAAGGCCTGAGCGAAAGCGCCTTCAGCAAATAGGCGGCGCAGGAAGTTGGGGATTTTGAAGGCAATGAAAAAAGCGTCAGCCGCCGCGCCGGAACCGAAGTAGCTAGCCACCACCATATCGCGTACCATGCCCAGCACGCGGGACAGCAGCGTCATCACGCTGACCACCGCGCTGGAACGCAACAACCCGCCTTTACCGGCTGTCTCGGACATTTGTTTTCCTAGAAGTTGCTACAGAGATTCCGGCCAGGCATTGAGCCACCGGAATCGATGGGCAATTACGACAGATAAAGAGGCCGCGAGTTTAGCGGCAGGCCTTCTGTCCGGCTAGCGTTCATCAATCTTCAAGCAGGCTTGACAAGCCAACGCCGCATCGGCATGATTCGCGGCCTTATTTGCTTTGTAATCCCACGTTTTCGAGGAGTTCGACGGTGGCCAACAGCCCTTCCGCCAAAAAACGCGCAATTCAGGCTGAGAAGCGTCGCAGCCACAACGCCAGCTTGCGCTCCATGGTTCGTACCTACATCAAGAATGTGGTCAAAGCCATTGACGCAAAAGATCTGGATAAAGCTCGTACTGCTTACACCGCAGCCGTGCCTGTAATCGACCGCATGGCCGATAAAGGCATCATCCACAAGAACAAAGCCGCTCGTCACAAGAGCCGCCTGAACGGCCATATCAAGGCCCTCGGCGCTGCCGCTGCCTGAGCTGTACGTTCTTGAAAAAAACCGGCCTTGAGCCGGTTTTTTTGTGCCTGCGATCCGCTGCCGCGAATGACAAGCTCAACGAGCGCTGCCATCCCTGATTACGGCTGCGCCCATGGCACGATTGGAATAGCCGTCACCGCATTCTGCGGACTGCCTTCGATCACCCTATCGCTATAGACGAGATACACCAGCGTGTTGCGCGCCTCATCGAAAAAGCGCACCACTTGCATGGTCTTGAACACCAGAGAAGTCCGCTCCCTGAAGACCACCTCGCCATCTTCGAGATTGTCACTCACACGGATCGGCCCAACCTGACGACAGGCAATGGACGCCTCAGCGCGATCTTCCGCCAACCCGAGTCCGCCCTTGATTCCGCCCGTCTTGGCTCTAGATAGATAACAGGTAACGCCCTCGACCTTGGGATCATCGAACGCCTCCACCACGATCTTGTGGTTCGGCCCGAGCCACTTGAAGACCGTATCGACCTCCCCCACCTCGCGAGCCATGCCGGCTACCGGCCAAGCCAGCAGCACCATCAGCGCCTTTGCCAATCGCATCGAGCACCTCATACCAAAATCATGTTGTCGCGATGGATAAGCTCGGGCTCGTCGACATAGCCGAGCAGCTTCTCGATTTCGTCAGAAGAGTGCCCCAGGATTCGCTGGGTTTCAGCGACACTGTAATTGACCAGACCGCGAGCAACCTCCCGCCCTTCCGGCCCCATGCAGACCACCATCTCGCCACGCCGGAAACCGCCCTGCGCCGCCTTGACACCGACCGGCAGCAAGCTGCGGTGGCCCTGCTTCAGCGCAAACACCGCACCAGCGTCCAGCGTGACCGAGCCCCGCGTCTGCAGATGCCCCGCGAGCCATTGCTTGCGTGCGGCGTGACGATTGCATTCAGGCGCCAGCAAGGTACCCAGCCGCTCGCCGGCCTTCAGCCGCGCCAAGACCTGCTCGATGCGCCCGCCGACGATGACCGTATGCGCCCCCGAGCGCGCCGCCAGACGCGCCGCGCGCAGCTTGGTCTGCATCCCGCCGCGCCCAAGTGCACCACCCGTTGCGCCCGCCACGGCATCCAGCGCCGGATCGTCGGCGCGGGCTTCACTGATGAGATTGGCATCGGGATTGTTACGCGGATCCGCATCGAACATGCCATCTCGGTCCGTGAGGATCACCAACAGGTCAGCCTCAACCAAGTTTGCCACCAACGCAGCAAGGGTATCGTTGTCACCGAAGCGGATCTCATCGGTAACGACGGTGTCGTTTTCATTGATGACCGGAACCACGCCCAGGTCGATCAGCGTGCGCAGCGTGCTTCGCGCATTAAGATAACGCTTGCGGTCAGAGAGGTCGTCATGAGTCACCAGAACCTGAGCGGTTTGCTGGTCGCAGCGACCAAAGCTGGCTTCCCAAGCACGAATAAGGCCCATCTGCCCTACCGCAGCAGCAGCCTGCAGCTCGTGAACCGCTTTGGGTCGAGCGCCCCAGCCGAGGCGACTCATGCCGGCCGCGACCGCACCGGACGAAACCAGCACCAGCTCGACTCCGGCCTGCCGCAGGGCCACCATCTGATCGACCCAGACCGCCATTGCCGCCTGATCGAGACCACGCCCATCAGCCGTCAGCAGCGCACTGCCGATCTTTATCACCCAGCGCCGCGCGCCGCTCACCTTGTCCCGCATCGATCCCGCCTTCTGTCCCATATTCGGCCAAACCACTCGATGGACCCAGACCAAGCAGCCCAAGGACCACCTACCTATAGATGCGCAACCACGCGAGCAAAGCTTCAGCGTACGTAGAAGATTTCCGCGCCGCCTTCATCATCATCGTCATCATCGAAGTCGTCATCATCCGCCTCGGCCGCCGCCTTGACGCCAGCACGGCGCAACGCCCGCTGATCATCGAGCTCCTGCAGACGCGCACGCGCCTCATCCTCGATCTGCTGATCCAGCTCGGCGAGTGCCTCGGCATAAGCCGGCTCCTCACTGATGCGCAACGCGCGCTCGTCGAGATAACGCATGATCGCCTGACTCAACTCCTCGGTACCCTCTCGCTCCAGAGCGGAGATAACGAAGACCGGCCCAGTCCACTCGAGGCGCTCCACGACGCGACGCACGCGCTCTTCACGATCCTCTTCAAGCAGTTGATCGGCTTTGTTCAAGACCAGCCAGCGATCACGCTGAGCCAAGGCCGGGCTGAATTTTTCCAGTTCGTTGAGGATCACCTCGGCCGCATCGGCCGGATCACTCTCGTCCAGCGGCGCCATGTCCACCAGATGCAGGAGCAGACGGGTACGCGCCAAATGCTTGAGAAAGCGAATACCAAGGCCCGCACCCTCCGAGGCGCCCTGGATCAGGCCCGGAATGTCGGCGATGACGAAGCTCTTGTAACGCCCGACGCTTACCACACCAAGATTCGGCACCAGCGTGGTGAACGGATAGTCGGCGACCTTAGGCTTGGCTGCCGATACCGAGCGAATGAAAGTGCTCTTGCCGGCGTTGGGCAACCCCAGCAGGCCGACGTCGGCCAACACCTTCAGCTCCAATTTGAGATCACGCGCATCGCCCGGCTTGCCCGGCGTGGTTTGCCGCGGCGCACGGTTGGTGCTGGATTTGAATCGCGTGTTACCCAGACCGTGCCAGCCGCCCTGGGCAACCAACAGGCGCTGGCCGGCCTTGGTCAGGTCACCGACAACGTCTTGTGTGGCAGCATCGATCACAGTGGTACCAACCGGCACCGGCAGAATCAGATCTTCGCCCTTCGCCCCTGTACATTCAGTACTGCCGCCCTTTTGTCCGTTCGGCGCATTGAAACGACGCGTATAGCGATAATCGACGAGCGTGTTGAGATTCTCGTCGGCCTCCAGAAATACGGAGCCACCATCGCCACCATCACCACCGTTGGGACCGCCCTTTTCGATGAACTTCTCACGACGGAAGCTCATCATGCCGTTACCACCGTCACCGGCTTTTACAAAAATCGATACTTCATCGACGAATTTCATGGGAACGCCTCCCGCCGCAAGGACGGGCTAGAAAACAGGAATATAAGGGTCTTGCAAAACCCAGCGAAACTAGAGCAAAGCAGTGTTTTGCAAGAGCCCTATAGAGAATACAGAAACAAAAAAGCCCCGTCGCATGACAGGGCTTTTCCAGCAACGCCGCAGTTAGGCTGCGACGACGCTCACGTAGCGACGGCCGAAAGCGCCCTTCACTTCGAACTTGATCACGCCTTCCACTTTCGCGAACAGGGTGTGATCCTTGCCCATACCAACGCCGTAACCGGCATGGAATTGGGTGCCGCGCTGACGCACGATGATGTTACCGGCCTTGATGGCCTGGCCGCCGTACATCTTCACGCCAAGACGTTTGGCTTCTGAGTCGCGACCGTTGCGGGTAGAACCGCCAGCTTTTTTGTGTGCCATGAGTTCAATACTCCTATAAGGGGATTCAGGCCCGATTAGCCCTGAATACCGGTGATTTTGACCTCAGTGAACCACTGACGGTGGCCCTGACGCTTCATGTGGTGCTTACGACGGCGGAATTTGATGATGCTGACCTTGTCATGACGACCTTGGGCGATCACTTCAGCAGTGACCTTGGCACCATCGACCACCGGAGCGCCGATTTGGACATCGTCGCCGTTGCCAATCAGCAGAACGCGGTCAAAGGTGACTGCTTCGCCAGTGGCAACTTCGAGTTTTTCAATCTTGAGGTATTCGCCTTCGGCGACCTTGTATTGTTTGCCGCCGGTAACGATAACTGCGTACATCTGTGTATCTCCGTTAATCCTGCTCACCCAGCGCTTAAGTGAAATAGTTGGTGGCTGGCATGGCTGCTCGGGGCCGGAAGGGACGCCCTTGCAATTGCGTAAGGCAGGGAAATGCCCAGGGGGAAAGTTCAGGGTCCGCGATTGTACGCATCCACCAGAGCCGGCGCAATAGCCGCCTGGCCTTGCCTTGACAGTGCCTGACCCGCCCCATAGCATGCCGCGCAATCTCCGAGGAGTACTCGTCCCCGATGCAACCCCAGGCCTTTTACCAAGTAGTGGCTGAAGATTTTGCCGCCGTTGATGGCATCATCCGCAACCAACTGACTTCCCGCGTACCGCTGGTGGAAAAGATCGGGGACTACATCACCTCGGCCGGCGGTAAACGCCTGCGCCCCTTGCTGGTCCTACTCAGCGGGAACGCGCTCGGACTCAAAGGCGAGCAATTGCGCCTGCTAGCTGCCATCATCGAATTCCTGCACACCTCGACACTGCTGCACGATGATGTGGTCGACATGTCCGGCATGCGTCGCGGCCGTTCGACGGCCAATGCCCTGTGGGGCAACGCGCCTAGCGTGCTGGTGGGCGACTTTCTTTATGCGCGCTCTTTCGAAATGATGGTCGACCTGGGCTCCATGCCGGTCATGCGCATCATCTCCCAGGCCACTCGCGTGATTGCCGAAGGCGAAGTGCTGCAGCTGTCCAAAGTCCGCGATGCCAGCACCACCGAAGAAATCTACATGGAAGTCATCCGCGGAAAGACGGCCATGCTCTTCGAAGCCTCTACGCACAGCGCCGCCACCCTGGCCGGCGCCAGCGAGGAGCAACGCGAGGCGCTGCGTACCTTCGGCGACTACCTGGGCATCGCCTTCCAATTGGTTGATGACCTGCTCGATTACCAGGGCGACGCCGAAACCCTGGGCAAGAACGTCGGCGACGATCTGGCCGAAGGCAAGCCGACACTGCCGCTGATCTACACCATGCGCGAAGGCACAGCGGAGCAGGCCGCATTGGTACGCCAGGCCATTCAGAAAGGCGGCATCGAAGATCTCGAAAGTATCCGCAGCGCCGTAGACGCGTCCGGCGCGCTGGAATACACCGCCCGCCTGGCACGCGACTACGCCGATCGCGCCATCGCCTGCCTGGAACTCATCCCGGCCAACAGCTATCGCGACGCCCTGGTGGAACTCAGCCGCTTCGCCGTCGCCCGCACCCACTGAACTAACCCTATCGAAGGGTGCGATTGCGCACCCTCCGCCTCCCCATCCCTCCAGCTCGACCTACTGCGAACCTCGGCTCGATCACCATTGATCGCTGCCGGTCACTTTTGCGCTTGCATGTTTGCAAATAACAATTATTCTCATTAACGAAATCAACTGGAGGCGAACATGACTTATCTGATTGATGCCTGGCTAGACCGCCCACATCCCTACCTGCGCATACTCGACCGCAACACCGGTGCGGTATGCATCTCATTGGAGGGAGAGGCCCTGGATGAGCTTCGCGACCAAGGCGACCTGGATCTGCACGAGCTGAGCACCAGCGAACCCTGTGTGCTCAAGGAACAGGTGCGCAACCTATTCCTGTTCTCCTATGCCCGGGCGTTGCGCCCCTGAGGCCGAAGAAGCCAGGCGTCTCGTTCGTAACGGGAAAGGAGCACCTCTCCAAGCCCTGTAGGGCCGAACTTGTTCGGCCTTTGCGCCTGCTGGCCGAATGAATTCGGCCCTACGGATGTTTCGGCCAACAGGTTCTGGGGGCTTAAAGAACTGCCAGCAGCTCGACATCGAATACCAGCACGCTGTGCGGCGGAATGCTGCCGACGCCTTGGGCACCGTATGCCAGCTCGCTCGGCACGTAGAGACGCCATTTGCTGCCTACGCCCATGAGCTGTAGCGCTTCGGTCCATCCGGCAATCACACCGCCAACCGGGAACTCGGCGGGCTGACCACGCTGATAAGAACTGTCGAAGACGGTGCCGTCAATCAGGGTGCCGTGGTAATGGGTGCGAACCTGGTCCTGCGCGCTCGGCTTCGCGCCCTCGCCAGCAGTCAATACTTCATACTGCAAACCAGAGGCCAGCGTGGTGACACCTTCGCGCTTGGCGTTCTCGGCCAGGAAAGCCTTGCCCTCGCCCGCAGCGGCTTCGGCTTTTTTCTGGGCTTCGGCCTGCATGCGCTCGCGGATCACGGCGAAGCTGGCATTCAGATCTTCCGGGCTGACCCGGCTGGCAGCACCGGCAAAGGCATCACGAATACCGGCGATCACTGCATCCAGGCTGATGCCCGGCGGCGGGTTGTCGCGCAGCTGATCACCCAGCTGGCGGCCTATGCCATAGCTCACGCGCGTTTCGTCGGTGGATAGGTTGAGGTCGGTCATGCCTGGGCTCCGCTGGAAAAAGGGCGGCTAGCCTAGCACAGCTCACGGCTTGACTAGGCCGTACGCGTACCAGGCGCGCGAAGCTGAAGCTTAAAAGCATCTCCCCCAGGAGCCCTTCCAGGCGCCGACGGCATCAATGCTTGGTGAGCTTGTCCAGATAACCCATGGCGAAGGCCGAGAAGACGAACGTCAGATGGATGATCACGTACCACATCAGCTGCTCGCTCTCGAGCTGCTGAGCGTCCATGAACATGCGCAGCAGGTGGATGGACGAAATCGCCACGATCGAGGCGGCAACCTTCATCTTCAACGAGCCGGAGTCCATCTTGCCCAGCCAGTCGAGTTTCTCCTTGCCTTCGTCCACGTTCAGCTGCGACACGAAATTTTCGTAGCCGGAGAGCATCACCATCACCAGCAGACCACCGACCAGAGCCATATCGATCAGCGAGAGCAACTTGAGGATCAGATCGCCTTCGCTCAGTGAAAGTACAGCCGGGAGGATGTGCCAGATCTCCTGGAAGAATTTGATCGCCAGCGCCAACAGGGCGAACGCCAGGCCAAAATAAATAGGCGCCAGCAACCAGCGGGCGGCATACATGGTGTTCTCGATGAAGCGTTCCATCTGTTCTCACTGTTGGGCAGATACCGGCAGCGAGTATACGCAGCGCCACGGAGTCTTCAAGACGGCCCTTTGGCAGCATATTTTTCCTGTGGATAGAAAATTGTGGCGGGCGCCGCTCAAGTCGAACGCTCGCTCGCAAACGCGTTGCGAACCGAGCCAAGAATCAGGTTCTGGATTCCCAGCCGCCGAGATAACGGGCCTGATTGGCGTTGATCTTGCGCAGCTCCGCCTGCATGTGCAGCTGCCAGATCGAGGGCGAATCGGATTCGCTATAGCCCTGCCCGTAGAGATTGCTGGCAATCGCCTTCAGCACCGACTCGGCCTCGCGAGGGCCGTGAAACGGGCCCTGTGCCTTGATCGCGGTCGGTTGGCCGGCATCGATACCGGCCGCACAAAGCAAAGTCCATAAACCGTTGCCGCCGGCCAGCGGGCGGATGATGCATTCGATACGGGTAACCAAGCCCAGGCACTGGCGATTCAGACAGAGTGTGTGAGACATGACGGCGATCCTCGCGCTAGGTTGCGCGCCGTCATCCTGGACGAATGGGCGGCCAACCTGTTTATCCCCAAAAGTTGTGGATAACCATGTGGATGGAGAGTGGGAACTCTCCTTCATTGCAGACCTGCCGCCGCTCATATCGTTCCGTCCAGTAATTGCCCAATTCAGAACCGACTAGTTCCGCTGAGCCTCCTGCATCTGCGCCGCCAACCGCACAGCATCCTCAGGTGTGGCTGCATCGTTTTTGTTATCGTCCTCGAGCTCGATCTCGGCGATATCGCGCAAGCGCTCCACCACCCGAGCGTTGACGCTGCCTTTGGGGAACTGTCCGTCCTTGTCCGCAGCACCTACCGGCTCACCCACCAGCAGCGAAAGCGCCTCGTCCACATGGCGTACCGCATAGATGTGGAACCGCTCTTGGCGCACCGCTTCCAGCACCCGCTCATCGAGCATCAAGGTCGTGACGTTGGCGAAGGGAATGATCGCGCCCTGCTCGCCGGTCAGCCCACGCGCCTCGCAGAGGCGGAAGAATCCTTCGATTTTCTCATTGACGCCGCCAACTGCCTGCACCTCGCCGAATTGGTTGATCGAGCCGGTGATGGCAAAGCACTGCTTGAGTGGCGTGCGTGAAATAGCCGAGATCAAGGCGCAGCATTCACCCAGGGAAGCACTGTCACCGTCGACATAGCCATAAGACTGCTCGAGCGCGATGCTGGCGGAGATCTCCAGCGGGAATTCCTGGGCATAGCGGCTGCCGAGAAAGCCCGTCAGGATCATTACGCCCTTGGAGTGAATCGGCTGGCCGAGATTGACTTCACGTTCGATATCGACGATGCCCGAGCCACCTGGATAGACGGTGGCAGAGATACGCGCCGGCATGCCAAAGGCCGAATCGCCAACCTCCAACACGGTCAGCCCATTGCACTTGCCGATGGCCGCGCCTTCGCTGTCAATGAGTATGACCCCGGCGAGAATGTCTTCCAGGATGCGCGCCGAGACGCGCCCGGTGCGGGTGGCCTTGGCCTTCAGCGCACGCTCGATGTGGCCGACGTCGGTCACCTCATCCTTGGCCAGTTGGCGGATGAAATCGGCCTCGCTGACCAGTTGAAACAGATCGCCGATGCGCGCCGACAGGCGCCCCTGATGCTCCGCCAGACGTGCACTGTAGGTTGCCAGACGCGCCACCGCGGCAGCGGTCAGCGGCGCCATGCCCTCTTCCGAGGTGCGAGTCTTCATCAGTTGTGCAAACTGCTCGAGACTGTCTTCGGCCAGCGGGATTTCCTCGTCGAAATCCACCAGCACGCGAAACATCTCCTGAAAGTCGGGATCGAGGTCCTGCAGCGTGTAGTACAGCTGCCGCGAGCCGATGATCACCACCTTGACGTTGAGCGGGATCACCGCCGGGTTCAGCGTCACGGTGGCCAGTCGACCAAGCTCGGCCAGCGGTGATTCCATCTTCAGCTTGCGCGACTGTAAAGCCCGCTTGAGCGCTTCCCAGACGAAGGGCTCGCTGAGCATTTTCTCCGCCTCAAGCATCAGGAAGCCGCCGTTGGCGCGATGCAGCGCGCCGGGGCGCAGCTGGCGATAGCTGGTGTAGAGCGCGCCCTGATCGGTGCTGTATTCGATCCGACCGAACAGGTTGTCGTAGGTCGGGTGCGGCTCGAATACCACCGGCGCACCACCGTCCAGCGGATGCCCAACCACCAGGCTCGGGCTGTACTGTTCCTCCAGCAACTGGCGGGTCTGAGCGTCCGGACGATTCTCATCGACCAACTGCTCGACCACCGTTTTCAGCAAATTGACCTGCACGGCCTGAAGATAGGACTCAATGCCGGCGTTTTCCCCGTATTTCTCTGACAGCGGCGCCAACAGCGGCTGCAGGGCCTGACTGATGGTTTCATCATTGAGTTGGCGCAGCTGGTTGCTGGATTCGCGCTTCCACTGCGGCAGGCTGGCCAGCCCCTCATTCAGATGGATTTCCAACGCGGAAATGTCTTCGTGGTAGCGCTCGCGCTCCGCCTCCGGCAACTGGGCGAACTCCGCCTCATCCATCGACTTACCGTCCTTCATCGGCGTGAAGGCGATGTTGCTGCTGTCGCGATAGAGCGCGATTTCCTTTTCCAGCGCGAGTTTCTCGATGACATCCAGCGCCTTGTCGTAGCGCTGATTGAAGGCGCGATCGATGGCGCTCTTCTTCTGTTGGAAGCTCGGGTGCTCGAATACCGCCGGAAAGGTCGCCATCAGGTTGTCGATCAGCTGCCCGATGTCGGCGATGAATTCAGCGCCGCCGCCCTGTGGCAGCTCCACCACGCGCGGCTCACGCGGCTCGTCGAAATTGTTCACGTAAACCCAGTCCGAAGGCGTATCCAGGCGCTTGCCTTCGGCTTTGAGATAGCGTCGCACGAACGAGAAGCGCCCCGTGCCCGGTTCGCCCATCACGTAGACGTTATAGCCGGGACGCGGCATCGCCACGCCGAATTGCAGGGCCTCTACGGCTCGCTCCTGGCCGAGCACGCCGAGAAAAGGCTCCAGTTCATCGGTGGTCTTGAAGTCGAACTGGCTGGGTTCGAAAGGGCGGGTCAGCGCTTCGGGCGCCAGGCGCAAGCCGGCAGCGACAGTTTCAGGCATTGGGGATCCTTGCTGAGGTGGCGCCATGGCCACGATTGATACCGCCATTCTGGCGATGCCCATGCCTGGCTGCAAGGCTCGGCAAGTCTTGCCGGCAACACAGCCATTACGAACGGGGTGCGACATTTGGCGCCAGCAGATGACGGCGCGAACCTTGACTCAAATCAACTTGCGCGCAGCGAAAAAAGCGCCTCCTAGAGCAGCCAACATAGAAGAAGGACATCCGTGATGCGCTGCCCTATTCCCGTCCTGTTCAGCGGACTAATGCTGATAGCCAACATGGCCGATGCCGACGAGTTGCGCGAACGCGCCAATGCCATCTTCAAGCCGATCCCAACAAAGGTCACTGAGGTTCGCGGCACAACCGTCAGCGCCGATCAAGCAAAACTCGGCCACAAGCTCTGGTTCGATCCACGCCTGTCCCGCAGCCATGTGATCAGCTGCAACAGCTGCCACAACCTCAGTCTCGGCGGCGGTGACAACGTCACCACCTCGATTGGCCATGGCTGGCAGAAAGGGCCGCGCAACTCCCCTACCGTACTCAACGCGGTATTCAATGCCGCCCAGTTCTGGGATGGTCGCGCCGAGGACCTCCAGGCCCAGGCCAAGGGACCGGTTCAGGCCGGAGTCGAGATGAACAATACCCCGGATCGGGTCGTCGCAACCCTCAAGAGCATCCCCGAATACGCACTCGAATTCGAACAAGCCTTCCCCAGCGATCAGGATCCCGTCAGCTTCGACAACATGGCCTATGCGCTGGAGGCGTTCGAAGTCAGCCTGATCACGCCGAGCGCTCCCTTCGACCGCTATCTCCAGGGCGACGACAAAGCGCTCGACGCGAAGCAGAAAGAAGGCCTGGCCTTGTTCATGGACGCCGGCTGCAGCGCCTGTCATAGCGGTGTCAACGTGGGTGGCCAGGGCTATTTCCCGTTCGGCGTGATCAAGAAGCCGGGCGCGGAAATTCTGCCGACCGGCGACAAGGGTCGCTTTACAGTGACCAACACCGCCACCGACGAGTACGTCTTCCGCGCCGCGCCACTGCGTAACGTCGCGCTGACGCCGCCCTACTTCCACAGCGGTGAAGTCTGGGAACTGGAACAGGCCGTGGCGATCATGGGCGACAGCCAGCTGGGCCGCACCTTGAAGGATGACGAGGTCAACGCTATCGCCGCCTTCTTACGCAGTCTCACCGGCGAGA
>DPSI01000527.1 GCA_003527165.1 Pseudomonas sp. | reverse complement strand
CCGGGGGCGAATGGTGGCAGTTCTTTGGTCATCTGCTCGGCTTCGAGCGCCTGGATAATCTTGTTGGTCATGCTGTGCTCCTAAAGGCAGGCCTTCTTGGCGTGCCATCGATACGTTAACTATCGTCCCGCTGACGGATGTATTCCTTCAGCAGCTTTTGTTCTTCTCCAGAAAGCGAGCGGCCATCCAGAAGATCAGCGCGGCGTTCCCAGGTCCTTCCGAGGGACTGCTGCAAGCGCCAGCGCCGGATGTGTTCATGATTACCGCTAAGCAGCACCTCAGGAACACGTTTATCCGCATACACTTCCGGTCGCGTGTAGTGCGGGCAGTCGAGCAGGCCGTCGGTAAACGAATCCTCCTCGGCGGAATCAGCATGACCCAGCGCTCCGGGGAGCAAGCGGGTCACCGCATCGATCAGCACCATGGCCGGCAATTCACCACCGGACAACACGTAATCGCCAATCGACCATTCCTCGTCGACGTGCGCTTCGATGAAACGCTCGTCAATGCCTTCGTAGCGACCAGCGATGAGGATAAGCGCCTCCTCCTTCACCAGGTCGCGGACATCAGCCTGTTTCAGCTGACGCCCCTGCGGCGACAGGTAAATCACCTTCGCCTTTTCACCAGCGGCCTGCCTGGCATCCGCCAGTGCAAGTTCCAGCGGCTTGATTTTCATCACCATGCCGGGGCCGCCACCGAAAGGTCGATCATCCACCGTCTGGTGACGATCTTCGGTATAGGTCCGGGGATTCCAGCACCGTAGCTGGAGCAGCCCCTGCTTCACCGCGCGACTGGTTATTCCGTAGTCGCGGATGGCAGCGAACATGTCCGGGAACAGACTGATCACTTCGACACGAAAGCTCGCCATGTCGCTCAGAAGTCCGCGTCCCATTCGACGTGCATCACGCCTGCATCCAGATCGACCTTCAATACGCAGGGGTCGGTATAGGGCAGCAAACGCTCACGATCATCCAGACTACCGTCAAACGGCTTGACCACCAGAACATCGTTGGCTCCGGTCTCAAGCAGATGATCCACCCGCCCAAGCACTAGCCCGAGCTGGTTGATGACCGTCAGGCCCTGACGCTGGAACCAGTAGTAATCCTCGCCAGTCAACGGAGGCAGTTCGCTGCGCGGGATGCAGATCTCGAAATCGGCGTAGCTACGCGCTTCTTCCCGATCCGTCAGTCCTTTCAGCGTAGCCACCAGGATCTTGCCTTGCAGACGACCCTTGACCAGCTCAACCTGCTTGACCTCCTCGCCTCGCCTCAGCGTCCAGCGACGATAGTCCAGCAGATTGCCGATCGGATCGGTAAAGGAGTAGACCTTTACGTCACCACGCACGCCATGCACCGAAACGATCTTGCCGATGACGATCAGGTCTTCGGCCGGAGCTGACGTGGCGTTCATGTGTTTCAGGCAGCAGCCTTGGCAGCTTCCTTCAGCAGCTGAGCAACACGCTCAGACGGCTGCGCGCCCTGACCCAGCCAGTAAGCGGCACGCTCCTGGTTTACAGAGAGCTTCACTTCCGCACCCGAGGCGACCGGATTGAAGAAACCGATGCGCTCAACGAAGCGACCGTCGCGCGGGTTGCGGCTGTTGGTCACGGTCAGGTGATAGAAAGGGCGCTTCTTGGAGCCGCCACGGGCGAGACGAATAGTTACCATGTGAACATCGTTCCTGTAGTCGGTGCTAACTTAAGGCACACACTTAAAATGGGCCTAGGCCCGAAAGGCCGCGCATTTTACGAGTAAAAGCGGCAAGCTTCAAGCCGCAAGCTACAAGTAAATACAAATCCCGAACGAGCCAGATCATTTTCACTTGCGGCGTGCCGCTTGAGGCTGCAGCTGCCGTTCAAAACTTGGGCATCCCACCGCCACCCGGGAACATGCCGCCCATTCCACGCATCATCTTGGCCATGCCGCCCTTGCCGCTGACCTTCTTCATCATCTTCTGCATCTGTTTGTGCTGCTTGATCAGGCGGCCGATGTCTTGAACCTGGGTGCCGGAGCCCATGGCGATGCGCCGCTTGCGCGAACCACTGATGATGTCCGGGTTGCGTCGCTCGACAGGCGTCATCGAGTTGATGATCGCTTCCATCTGCTTGAATTGCTTCTCGGCCGCGCCCTGGGCATTGCCCATTTGCGAGAGGTTCACGCCGCCGATGGACGGTAGCTTGTCCATCAGGCCGCCGAGCCCGCCCATGTTCTTCATCTGCTGAAGCTGATCACGGAAGTCTTCCAGATCGAAGCCCTTGCCCTTCTTCAGCTTCTTGGTGAGTTTCTCGGCTTTCTCCCGATCCAGCGTCTGCTCGGCCTGCTCGATGAGGCTGAGCACATCGCCCATGCCGAGGACACGCGAGGCGATCCGGTCCGGATGAAACGGCTCGAGCGCATCGCTCTTCTCGCCCATGCCGAGGAATTTGATCGGCTTGCCGGTGATATGCCGGACCGACAACGCAGCACCACCACGCGCATCGCCGTCGACCTTGGTGAGCACCACGCCGGTCAGCGGCAGCGCCTCACCGAAAGCCTTCGCAGTGATGGCGGCATCCTGACCGGTCATGGCGTCGACCACGAACAGCGTCTCGGCCGGGTTGATCGCTGCATGAACGGCCTGGATTTCGGCCATCATTTCCGCATCGATGGCGAGACGACCCGCCGTATCCACCAGCACCACATCTATGTATTTGAGCTTTGCCTCACGGATTGCGGCTTGAGCGATTTCGACCGGCTTCTGGCTGGTATCGGACGGGAAGAAGGTCACCCCCACCTCTGCAGCCAGCGTCTCCAGCTGCTTGATCGCTGCCGGGCGATAGACGTCCGCAGAAACCACCAGCACCGACTTCTTCTTGCGCTCCTTGAGGAATCTTGCCAGCTTGCCGACCGTAGTGGTCTTGCCCGCGCCTTGCAGACCTGCCATTAGCACCACGGCTGGAGGCACCACGCTGAGGACGAGATCTTCGTTGGCCGCCCCCATCAGCTCTTCCAGCTCGGCGCGAACGATCTTCACGAAAGCCTGACCTGGCGTCAGGCTCTTGGAGACCTCCGTACCGACGGCCCTGTCTTTGACCTTGGCGACGAACTCCTTGACCACAGGCAGTGCAACGTCGGCTTCTAGCAACGCCATTCGCACTTCGCGCAGGGTGTCCTTGATGTTGTCCTCGGTCAGCTTGGCCTTGCCAGTGACATGGCGAAGCGTCTGCGAGAGGCGGTCGGTTAGGTTTTCAAACATGTGCCGTTTCCACGCTGGGTGTGGTTAAGGCAGCGATTATAGAAGCTGTGAGCCCCAGGCCGGTACCCCGCCATCAATGCTTTTCATCGAGACAGCCGAACCACCCCCAGCGACGGCCGGCGCATCACTTCGGCAACACGCTCACAGACCACGCACCCGACAACATCCGGTCGCCATTAGCACGCTTTTGCGCATCCGGTGTTTGTGCCACACTCAGCGCCTTTCGAGCCTGCTAACAGACCTATGCACCCTCTGCTACCGAGCCTAGCTGCCGCCTGCCTTTATGCTGGCGTCACCGGATACCAAGGCCTGCGCCTGGCGCAACGCACCGTGCCGGACAAACGTCTGCTTCTCGTCCTGGGCGCCTTGGCGCTCATTGCGCACGGGGTGAGCCTGTTCATTCAATTGCTGTCGCCGAGCGGCCTGCACCTGGATTTCTTCACGGCCTCGAGCCTGATTGCCGCAGCCGTGATTCTCCTAATCCTGCTCGCGCTCCACCGCATGCCGGTCGAGAATCTTCTGCTGCTGCTCTTTCCGCTCGGTTGCCTGACGGTGCTTTTCGCCCAGTTTGCTCCGTCCGGCACGGCGCCTGCCATCAGTGAGCAGCCGGGAATTCTGGCGCATATCCTGTTTTCCATCCTTGCTTACGGAATGCTCACGATTGCGGTCTTTCAGTCTTTGCTGCTGCTGCTGCAGGACCACCACCTGAAGCATAAGCACCCGT
>DPSI01000080.1 GCA_003527165.1 Pseudomonas sp. | reverse complement strand
GTCACCCGGTTCTATTAACGGCAGGAACGGGCCGGGCTTTAGCGCTGTTCCGGTTGTTCCAGCGGGGCAATGCCGAAGAAAAGCTGAGCGCAGGCGGTGGTGGCGGCAGCCAGTTCGTCTTCGCTCACGCCGCGATGGCGGGCCACCTCGCGCAAGACTTCGGGAAGAAAGGCGGGTTCGTTCTGGCCGCCTTTCGGCTTGGGCCGCAGCGTTCGGGGTAACAGATAGGGCGCATCGCTTTCGAGCATCAATCGCGAGACGGGAATCTCGCGAACCAGCGAGTGTAGATGCGTGCCGCGGCGCTCGTCGCAGATCCAGCCGGTGATACCGATGTGCAGGTCGAGATCCAGGTAGGCGTATAGGGCGCGCTTATCCCCGGTAAAGCAATGCACGACCGCGGCGCTGAGCCGGTCACGGAAAGGGCGGAGGATCTCAACCAGGCGCTGATCGGCGTCGCGCTCGTGGTGGAATACGGGAAGGCCGGTTTCCACCGCCAGTTGCAAGTGTTCTTCCAGTACCCGTTCCTGCAGGTCCCGAGGGGATAGGTCCCGGTTGAAATCCAGGCCGCATTCTCCGACTGCCCGCATCTCGGGTTCGGCGAGCAAATCCTTCAGTTGGGTTGCGGTTTCGGATGTCCACTGGCTCGCGTCATGGGGGTGAAGCCCCGCCGTGCAGAACAGGTGCCGCCGGCTCTTATCCAGCTCGCGGCAGAGCGTCAATGCCGCTTCGCTCTCGACGAGACTGGTGCCGGTCAGCACCAACTGCGTGACGCCCGCCGCGTAGGCGCGATCGATCACCGAGCGCGGGTCGCAGGCGAAGGTCGGGTGGGTCAGGTTGACGCCGATGTCGACAAGCTGCATGAACTGCCTCGCTTATAAATCAAAATAATATAACGATTGTAATCAAAGAGTTGGAGTTGCTATCTCATGTCCTGGCGTAGGTGGTGCTGGCGGCTGAACCACGGCTGTGAGAATCTTCGCCACCCTGCGGCAGGCTGGCCGCGCCGCGTGCTGTCCTGCTCGAGTCGATACGCTGTAATGATCCGACTATTGCCACTGCTGTTGTGTCTGTTGGTGCTTGCGCCCTGGCCGGCTGCCGCGCGTGTGATGGGCCCACAGGCCTGGCAGCCGGTGGATACGGTACGCGATCTGGCAGAGATACGCCGCAGCGGGGTTCTGCGCGTACTGGTCAACCAGAGCCGCAACAGCTCCGGCGAGGTCAAAGGTGAAGCCATTGGCGTGGAATATGTGCGCCTGCGAGCATTCGAGCAGTTTCTCAATCGCGGTTCGAAAGGACCTGAGATCACGCTGGAAGTGATTCCAAAAGCCAAGGATCAGCTGCTTGGTGCGTTGCAAAGAGGAGAGGGGGATCTGGTCGCGCCCGGAGAGCTTCTGGAACTGGGAACGATGCGCCGGGTGAGCCCCAGCCGGGCCGTGGTCGATAAGGTGCCCATGGTTCTGGTCAGCCGTCAGGGCAATCCCCGTTACAAGCGCTTCGAACAATTATCAGGGCGTAGCCTGGCATTGTCGGCCGGTAGCGCTGCCGGGGCTGCGCTGGAGGAAGTCAATCGACAGCTGATGCAAGCCGGGCGCGCACCGATCGTCATCGAGTGGGTCGATCCAACGCTTGCGGTGGAGGATGTGCTGGAAATGGTGCAGGCCGGCATTTATTCGTCCACTGTCGTCGAGCAACCCATTGCGGAGCGGTGGGCGAAAGTGCTGCCAAAATTGCGGATCGCGCAAGATCTTGTGCTGGGTAAGCGCGCCGACATGCACTGGTTTCTGCGGAAGGAGGCGAGCATGCTGCGCGCCAGCGTCGACCGCTTTCTTCGGAACTACAATGCGCCGGATAATCAGGACGCTGCTTTCGTTCGAGTCTACCGGCGTCTTTACCGGGTGCAGTATCCCCTTGATCGGGTCGGGCGGCAGCGCTTGGAGAAGGTGCGGCCGACCCTGTAGCGGCATGCTCAGCAGCAGGAGATCGACTGGCTCAATCTGGCTGCGCTGGCGTTCTAGGAGTCGACCCTCAATCCGGCCGCCCGCGGCGCTTCCGGTGCCACTGGACTCATGCAGGTAACTCCGGCCACGGCTCGTAGCATGGGCGTCAATGACATCGGCAAGCTGGACAACAATGTGCTGGCCAGTGCGAAGTATCTCGCGAACATCCGCCGTCGCTTCTTTGCGAGCCCCAGGTTGAACGAGCGCGAGCGCATGGCATTCGTCCTGGCCGCTTACAACATGGGCCCGCAGCGGGTCCAGAGTATGCGAGCCGAGGCCCGTCGCCGGGGGCTCAATCCGGATCAATGGTTTTTCCAGGTCGAACGGGTCGCCATGGAAACCATGGGCATGGGCGTGGTCAGCTACGTCAATGCGGTAAACAAATACTACCTGGCCTACACCCGGGAGCGTTATTTGCTCGAAGGCGGACCGCAAAGCGCGGCCAATTGAGCGTTTCGCCGCCCTTCGTGTCGAGCAGTCGTTCAGCTGCCGCCAAGCGCTTGCGCTCATGCTCATCGAAGCGTTCCGCCGACAATCCAGGCTCTCCGGCGTCTGGGTTGGAGTCGGTTCCGGCGGCGCACGCCAATGAGTCGCGACGCCGATGGCCAGGCGAGCTCTTCCACTGAAGTTGTCTTGTGGTCGGGAGCGGGACCGATTGGCACCGGCGCGCCTCAGAGGCCTGCGTTCTTTGGCGATTGGCGTGCTGGCGGTAAACAGTCAGCGGATCGTTTTCGAACATGCTGGTCAGTCCGAGAACCTGGTTGACCTCGCCCAGGTGATTCCGGTGTTGTCGCGAATGACCATGCCGATATGCGGGCTGCAGCGCCCACCAGCCTTCATTCGCTTCGTCGACTACGAGTGAGCCTGCGCCCAGACGACCAGCGGGCTAGTAATCGATGGCGGTGATGTACGACAGCCGCGATCCG
>DPSI01000225.1:9768-10446 GCA_003527165.1 Pseudomonas sp. | reverse complement strand
GCTCTGGCCTGGTGATACCGATGTTCGTCTGGTGACCGACGTGGTCCGCTGCCGAGGTCCAGCGCACCAGCCGCTTCGTGGCACAGTGCGCACCTACGACCACGCCACAACGATCGGAAATCCGGTGCTCGGGGCAGAGCACCAGGATCGGCCCGATGAAATCGAAAGGACGCACCGCACACCCAGGGCGGAATCGGCGCGGTTGCGCAGTTGTGCTCCTCGGCCACGGTGCGTTCGGTCAGCAATTTGAGCATGGGAGCGTTGACCGCGGCGTCCGTTCAGATCTGGCGAGCCGCAGCAGCGTCGGGGCGGCCATGGTAAAGCCGGCACCAAGCCGATGTGAATGGTTCGGCTCATAGGGCTCCACTCCGGTTTGCCCGCATGGTGGCGCTGAGTCATTCTTTTGGGAATCGAAAAGACGCGCTCAATTGATTCATTACTTTTATAGGCAGGCATGAACGTCTCATTCCGACAGCTGCGTGCATTCGTTCTGGTTGCCGAAAGCGGCAGCTTCACCCGCACCTCCGAACTGCTGCACCTGTCCCAGCCGGCATTGAGCTACACCATCCGCAAGCTGGAACAGTCACTCGGCCTGCAACTGCTGGCGCGCAATACGCGTATGGTCGAGCTGACCCCGGCCGGCCGGCATTTCCTGACGCAGGCACGGCGGATGCTGCG
>DPSI01000225.1:0-9689 GCA_003527165.1 Pseudomonas sp. | reverse complement strand
TGGGCGGATGCTGCGGGACATGGAGGATGCGGTGCGTGATGCGCGCGAGACGCTGGCACTGACCCGCGGCGTTATTCGTCTGGGCGCGCTGCCAACCGCAGCGGCGTCGTTCTTACCGGAAACCATTGCGGCCTTCGCTCAACTGCATCCGGGTGTCGAAGTGCAGCTGCGGGACGGTCGCGCCGGCGAGATTCTAGGCTGGTTGCACAATGGCGACGTAGAGGCCGGAATCTCCTCCTCGCCCGCCGAGGGTCTGAATCTGAACTTCGAGCCCCTGCTGGACGATAACCTGGTGTTGCTGGTGCGAGACGATGCCGAGCGGTGCTCGCAGTGGCAGAGCCTGCCCTATATCGCGCTCACCCCGGACACCAGCATTCGCCCGCTGGCGGACGCCGCGCTAAGGCATCTGGGTATGCATCCGACGCCCGTCTGGGAAGTGGCCCATATGAGTTCAGTGGTGGCGCTGGTGCGTGAGGGGTTGGGGTTTTCGTTACTACCGGCCAGCTGCGCGTCGGTATTCAACATCGAGCGATGCAGCGCGGTACCGATCGAACAACCGGAACAGCGCTCGATTGGCCTGCTGGAAACGCGGCCGGTGTCACGCTCGCCGTCACTGGCCGCTTTCATGGCGTTGCTACACGAGCGGCTAAACACCCGCGTTTGAGCCATCGCCGGGTCACGC
This sequence comes from Pseudomonas sp., assembly GCA_003527165.1. GTDB lineage: Bacteria > Pseudomonadota > Gammaproteobacteria > Pseudomonadales > Pseudomonadaceae > Stutzerimonas. Next base: position 9,007 of record DPSI01000225.1, on the reverse strand, counting down.
CGCCCCGGCGCCGGGACGTCCCCGCGATGATCGTCAGCATCGGTTGCTTGACCACGATGATGCGCTTGTCATCTGATGGTCGGTATTGGTGTCGCCGTGGACAGGCTTAACGTTCCCTTCTCAAACGTGTAGCCAAAAAACAGAACCGAGGAATGCGGATGATCGATTTCAACAACAAAGGCTTTTTCAAGCTGAAGCAGAACGACGAGTACGCAGAGCGGGTCAGGTCCCTTCTGCTGGACGGTGAGCAGGTGGTCGACGCGTATAAGTCCATGCGTGACGGCGTAGTGTTCACCACCCAGCGAATCATCGCAGTCAATGTGCAGGGCATTACCGGCAGCAAGAAGGATTTCACCTCGCTGCCTTACAAGAACATCGTCGCGTATTCGGTGGAAACGTCCGGAACCTTCGATCTGGATTCCGAACTGGAAATCTATTTCTCGTCGCTGGGCCAGGTGAAGTTCGAATTCACCGGCAAGACGTCGATCGTAGAAATATCGAAGCACATCTCCAGGCACCTTCTCTGAGCCAACCGGGCCGTCCCGCAATACGTCAGCTGGTGAATTGCGGGTTCCACACGATTTCCCAGAGGTGGCCGTCCGGACCCTTGAAGTAGCCGGAATAGCCGCCCCAGAAAGTGGAATTTACGGGCTTGACGATCATGGCACCCGCTGCACTGCCGTTGCCATGACGGCATCTCCGCTTTCGACGCGACGTTATGGCCCAGCGTCATTTCCGTTGAGCTGGCCGGATCAAGCGCCAGTCCAGTGTCATGGCGATGCTGCGGCGCGGCCAAAGGGCCAGACACAGCCCGGATTGCAGTTGAATGAACGCAACGGCTCCGTGCTCGAACTCCTGCCCGATGATGCCTTCGCTCGCCCAAACCATCGCGACAAAACCGCAATGAGGCCTCGAGATTCTCCCCCCAGGGTGATGACGGTAATACGTGGCTGGATGTCAGGCTCCGTTATGGGCTCCGGCTGTTCATCGATTGTAGAGCGAAGCCAACTTCATGCTCAGCTATCGTGCTCAACCGCCTCAGCGCCAGCACATGCCACCTGAGCGGCCTCGCTGCGATGAATACCGTGCACTCCAATCGCGCCGATGCAACGGTCTTCTACATAGATGGGCATCGCGTCGGCGGGGTGGTGGGCATGCTGGGAGCGGAACACCATTGGCGCCTCGTCGACCAAGCCACATTGCTCGGCGGCCGTAGCCTGTTGGGCCTTGCTGATGGCGCATCGGGCGCTGTCGGGCGGGCTGCCATCGAGCTTCACCAGGCCAAGCGGCTCGCCCGTGGTATCGACGACCGCGATCGAGACCGCCCAACCGTTCCGCTCGGCCTCGGCGCGCGCCGCGCGCAGTGCCGCTTCGGTCCTTTGCACACCAAGCTGAAAGCGATCCTCCAACGGAGGAGGCCCCGCATAAATGGCGGCCTCTACGTCCCACAGCCCTGACCACAGTCCGCGTCCCATAAGCCCTCCGATACCGGTTTGCTCTATTTCTTGTTATTGACCAGGCAGTGCCTGGTGACGTCCTCGATCCGGGTCAGCCCCAGCAGCGCCATGTCACGCTGCAACTCGGCCCCCAGCAAGTCGATCGCGTGGGCTACACCCGCTTCGCCCGCATAGGCTGCGGCGTAGTTGAACGGTCGGCCGATGAACACCATGCGCGCGCCCAGCGCCAATGCCTTGAGTACATCCGTGCCGCGCCGGAACCCGCTGTCGACCATTACCGGCAGTTCGCTGACCGCTTCCACTACCCCGGGCAAGGCTTCCAGTGCCGAGAGCGTGCCATCGAGCTGCCGTCCGCCGTGGTTGGAGACGATCAGCGCATCCGCACCCACATCGCGAGCCTTGCGGGCATCGTCTGGATGGAGGATACCCTTGACCACCAGCTTGCCCGGCCACAGCCGTCGGACCAATTCAAGATAGCTCCAATTGAGGTGGCTGCGCCCGGAAAAATCCCGCTTCACGTTACCGGACATGATCGCGATGCCGCGAGTGGCATAGTTGTTCTCGAAATGCGGCATACCGTGATTGATCAGTGTGCGCATGAAGGTACCAAACAACCAGCGAGGTCGTACCAGTCCGTCATAGGCCAGACGCAAACTCGGGCGCAGCGGTGAACTGAAGCCCGAGCGTGTGTTGTTGTCGCTGTTGGGCGGTACCGGGTAATCGACGGTGATCACTAATTTGTCGAAACCGGCGTTGCGCACGCGCTCGATCAGCGCCTCGATGCCGGCGTGATCGCCGGGCAGGTAAGCCTGGAACCAGTCAGTCTTGCCATTGTTGAGCACGTCCTCCATGCGGATCAGTGAGCTGCCGCTGAGGATCATCGGGATCCCGGCCTTGGCTGCCGCCTGCGCCTGCACCAGGTCGCCGCGGTAGGCCGACAGGGCGCTGATGCCCATCGGCGCGATGCCGATCGGCAGGGCGTAGCGCTGGCCGAACAGTTCGGTTTCGAGGGAAATGCGGGAAACGTCCACCAACGCCCGTGGCAGGAATGAATAGGCGTCGAAGGCGCTGCGATTGGCCCGGGCGGTGTGGCCGTCTTCGGCCACGTTGGCGATGTAGCCATAGATCGGCCGCGGCAGATGGCGTTTCGCAGCGCGGTCCAGATCGTGCAGGTTCAGGATCGACGCCAAGCGTCGCGAAGGGTTACTTGGCATTTACTGGCTGTTCCTGCTGTGGTTGTAGAAACCCGCTCGGGCGGGCCTGCGGATTGACCAGATCCCGTGGGCGCTCGCCATGCAGGGCCTGGCTGATATTCTCCACCGCGCGGCTGGCCATGGCTTCACGGGTCTCGTGTGTGGCCGAGCCGATGTGCGGCAGGGTCACCACGTTGTCCATGCGCAGCAGCGGCGAATCCTGCAGCGGTTCACGCTCGAAAACGTCCAGCCCTGCCCCGGCGATCAACCCTTCGTCCAGCGCGCGGATCAGCCCGGCCTCGTCGACCACCCGCCCGCGGGCAATGTTGATCAGGAAGGCCGAGCGCTTCATCGCCTGGCACTGCTCGTAGCCGAGCAGGTGTTCGGTCTGTTCGGTCAGCGGCACGGTCAGGCAGACGAAGTCCGACTCGGTCAGCAGCTGCTCGAACGTACGCCGCTCCATCCCCCATCGAGCCTCCAGCTCGGGTTTAGGCGACGCATTGCTGTACAGCACCCGCATGTTGAAGCCCAGCGCGCGACGGGCGATGGCCTGGCCGATGCGCCCGAGGCCGACCAGACCGAGCGTCTTGCCATGCACATCGTGACCGAAATGAGGTTCGCCGACGTGCTGCGTCCATCGGCCCTCGCGCACCATGTTGGCCAGTTCCACCAAGCGCCGGGCGCTGGCCATGATCAGCATGAATCCGGTGTCGGCGGTGGTTTCGGTGAGCACGTCCGGGGTGTTGGTCAGCAGGATGCCGCGTCGACTCAACTCGGCCACCGGCAGGTTGTCGTAGCCCACCGAGATGGTAGCGACGGCCTCCAGCTGCGGTGCCTCGTCGAGCAGCGCCGAGGTGACTTGCAACTTGCCGCCGATCAGGCCGTGCGCCTGGCGCAGCGCAGCGGCGACCGCCTCGGGCTGAAGCTCCGGCTCTTCGAAATAGTCGACCTCGAAGGCTTCGCGTAGGCGCTGCAGATGGAATTCCTTCAGGCGGCGCAAGGCGACGATTCGTTTCTTGTGCATCGGTAACTCCATGATCAGCGTCAGCTTTGCTTGAGGCCCGGCATGTCGAAGCTGCCATCGTCGAGCAGCGCGAACAGCTCATCGCGCTGCTGCTCGTTGAGTTCCACCAGCGGCGGCCGCAACCGCGCCCACTGTTCACTGCCGCTGAATCGGGCGGTAGCGGCCTTGAGCGCCGCGATCACAGGGAAGCGCTCGAAAATCTTGCGGGTACGCACCAGCGCGGCCTGCTGCTCGTCGGCATCGCCTGCCTGCCAGGTCCTGGCGAGTCGCGCGATAGGGCCCGGATTGACGTTTGCGGTGGCGCTGATACAGCCGGCGCCTCCTGCGCGCAAGGTCTGCAGCAGAAAAGATTCGCTGCCGGCGTAAACATGAAAGCCGTCTCCGCCGAATTGCTCGATCACCGCCTGCGTGTTGGACCAATCGCCGGAGCTGTCCTTCAGTCCGACCACGTTTTTCGGGTAGGCCTTGAGCAGCCGCTCGATCAAGGCCAGCGAGAGCGGCACCTGGGAGACCGGCGGGATGTGATAGAGGTAAATGCGCAGGCGATCATCGCCGACCCGCTCGATCACCTCGCTGAAATAACGGAACAGGCCCTCGTCGGACACACCCTTGTAGTAGAACGGCGGCAGCATTAGCACCCCTTCGACACCTTTGGCTACCGCGTGGCGGGTTTGGGCCACGGTGTCCGCCAGCGCGCAGCTACCGGTACCCGGCATCAGTCGCGTGGCGGGAACGCCCGCCTCGATGAGCGCATCGAGCAGCTGTTTCTTCTCTTCCACGGCCAGCGAATTGGCTTCCGAATTGGTGCCAAATACGGCCAACCCGACTTCCTGTTCCAGCAGCCAGCGGCAATGCGTCACAAAGCGTTCCGTATCCGGCGCGAGATCGGCACCAAACGGCGTGATTACCGGCGACCAGACGCGCCCCTTGTCATGACTCATGGTTCTTCCTCTTATTGTCTTATCCAGATCCAGGCAGCCCCAGCGGCCGCCTGTGGCATGACTCAGGCGAGTCGCGTACGGCGCCGGAACGGCGCGAGCAACCAGCGGAACAGGGGCGTCGCCTGCAGCACTGAAAACACGGCGATGCACAGCAGCACCACGGCGATCGGGCTGGACAGGAAAATCCGGTAATCGCCGTTGCCGATCAGCATCGACTGATGGAAAGCGTTTTCCATCACCGGGCCGAGGATCAAGCCGATGACCATCGGTGCCGGCGACACGCCGGCCTTGGCCAGCCAGTAGCCGAACAGGCCGAAGCCGAGCATCAGCCCTACTTCGAACAGGCTGTTGTTGATGGCGTAGGCGCCGATGATGCACAGCGCGATGATCGCGCAGGCGATGAAGCCATCCGGAATGCGGGTGACTGCCACGCTGGCCTTGGTGAACATCAGGCCAACGGCGAGCAGGCCGATGTTGGCGAAAATCACGGCCCAGATCAGCGTGTAGGTCACATCGCCGTAGTCGGTCAGCAGATTCGGCCCCGGCAGGATGCCCTGTACCATCAGCGCACCGAGCAGGATCGCGGTGGCCGAGCTACCGGGAATGCCGAGTGCGATGGTGGGAATCAACGCGCCACCGACCACCGCGTTATTCGCCGCCTCGGGCGCGGCGACCCCGGCCGGGTCACCCTGACCGAAGCGGCTCTTGTCCTTGGCGAAGCGTTTTGCTTCGTTGTAGGCGAACCAGCTGGCGGTATCGCCGCCCGTCCCCGGAATCAGCCCCACCACCACGCCGATGCCGCTCGAGCGCAGGATGTTCGGCATCAGCCCCTTCAACTCGGAGAGCTTGGGAATCAGCCGATCGGTGATGCGACTGGCGACCTTGGCGGCGCCGTGGGAGTTCTCGATCAGCGACAGCGCCTGCGGTATAGAGAACAACCCGATCAGCGCCACCGTGAAGCTGATGCCGGAGAATAGGTTGATGTTGCCGAATGTCATGCGCGGCGTGCCGGTGGTCAGATCCATGCCCACGGTGCTGATCAGTAGCCCGACGCCGCCGGAGAACAGGCCGTTGACGACCGAGCCTTGTGCCAACGAGCCGATGATGGTGATGCCGAACAGGGCGATGGCGAACAGCTCGATCGGCCCGAACTCCACCACAATGCTGCCCAGCAGCGGGGCTGCCATCAGCAAGGCGATCCCGCTGATGGTGCCGCCGATGAAGGAGGCGAACAACGAAATCCCCAGCGCCTTGCCCGCCTGGCCCTGCTGCGACATCGGAAAGCCGTCGAGCACCGTCGCGGCGGCTGAGGGTGTGCCGGGCGTGCGCAGCAAGATCGCAGCGATCGACCCGCCATAGGACGCGCCGACGTAGAGCGAGGCCAGCATGCTCAGGCCCGTGGCGGTGTCCATGTTGAAGGTCAGCGGTAACAGCAATGCCAAGGCCATGGTGGCGGACAGGCCCGGCATGGCCCCGACGAACAGGCCCAGAAGAATCCCGCCAAAAATCGCGGCGAAGTTGGTCAGGGTCAGCACATTGGCCAACCCTGTCATGACGATTGAGCTTTCCACGGCAAAATGCCTCGTCTATCAAGTGGAGGCGATCAGGAGATCGCCGTAGGCAGCAAGGGCACAGCCAGACCCAGGAACTGGATGAACACCAGGCAGACCACCGTCATCAACACCGCGGTGCCGATCAGCGAAAAGCGCACCGAGACCGTGCGGATCAGCACCAGCGCCACGGCCATGAACAGCGCGGTCGACAATAGATAGCCGAGCGTGCTGATGGCCGCGACGTAGGCGGCCGCCAGGGCGAAGACGGCGGCGGTCACCGCGTAGCGCGGCGGTGCCGCCACCTCTTCGGTGGCGACCTCCGGTTCGGCTTCGCGTCGACTCGCCGCGCGCCAGCGCAACAGTTCCGAACACACCATGGCCAGCGAGAGCAGCGCCACCGCCACCGAATAGATCAGCGGCATCTGTGCGGCGGCTTCCGGGTAGCCCTGCGCGTTGATGAAAAACACCGCGGCCAGGGCCATGCCGAAGAGCCCGAGTACTAGCCTGTTCTTGTTCATGGGCGCCTCCCCTCGTTACGTTCGGCGGATGGCTTCACTGTTGCTGGCCGCCCACTTCTTTCCAGATGCCCTGGAACTCCTTCTCCATGCTTTCGAACATCTCGCCGTACTCGTCGCCGGTCACCAGGTCGATGTTCAGGGCCCGCTTCTTCGCATCGTCGAGGAACGCCTGGTTAGCGCGAAGCGCCTCGAACGCGGCGATCAGTTGTTCGCGGGCCTCGTCCGGAATCCCTGCCGGTGCGCTGTAGCCGCGCGAGGAGCCGGCGACCACGTCGACGCCCTTCTCCTTCAAGGTCGGCACGTCCGGCAGGCTGTCCACACGCTTGTCCGAAAATACCGCCAGCGCTTTGAGGTTGCCGCTCGTGACCTGGCTGTAGACGGTGCCGACGTTATTGAAGCTGACGTCGATCTTGTTACCCATCGCGGCGGTGGCGGATGGTCCGTCACCCTGGAAAGGCACCTTCTTGAACGAAAGCCCGGTGGCCTTCTCGATCAACAGCGTGGTGAAGAAATCGTCGCCCCCCATTCCGGAGTTGCCGACAGTGATACGACCGGGCTTTTCCTTGGCCGCGGCGAGCAGATCCTCGATGCTGTTATAGGGACTGTCCTTGGCCACCACGGCGATGCCCGGGTCGGTGACGACGTTGGCGATCGGGGTCAATTCCTTGATGTTGTAGGTGATGGCGTCGCTCATGATGTAGTTGGTCATCAGCATCGGCGTGTTGGTGATGCTGATCACCGAGCCGTCCTTTTTCGATTGCTTGGCCAGACGCGTCCAGGCGATCGCACCGGTGGCACCCGGGATGTACTCGTTTACGAAGTTCACGCCCAGGTTCTTGCTCAGGTAGGGCTGCACCAGCTGCGCCAGCACATCGCTGCCGCCGCCGGGCTTGAAGCCTTGCAGCACGGCGATTTCGTCGCCGGCGACATATTCCGCCTGGGCGGCGAAGGGAACGGAAAATGCCGTCACGGCGGTGAGAACGGCAGCGGACAGTTTCGGGTAGATCTTCATTGCGCTAACTCCACTTTCTTGTTGGATTTATGTTGTCTGGCTAAGGAGCCCAGACGTGGTCAGGGGCGACAACCGCGCGCCGCCACCCCTACAGCGGTAAAACCTTTCACTCCTCAGCGGTTGTACCCAAGGGTCATCCAGGGCTGGCTACCGGCGATCGAATAGCGCGCAACGGCCTGCTCGTCGAAGTCGAAGCCGAGCCCAGGGGTTTGATGCAGCTTGATGTAACCATTCTCCTGTTCCAGCTGGCGATCGATCAGCCGGCGGAAGTTGAGGACCTGGTCGTCCCAGAAGAACTCCACGTAGCGCGCATTCGGCGTGGCGGCCACCAGCGGCGCGTGCACGTCGTGGAACCAGTGCGGGTACATCGGCACGCCATAGCCGGCCGCCATCGCCGCGATGCGACGCCACTCGGTGATACCGCCGCAGACCAGCGCGTCAGTCTGCAGGATGGCCGCGCCACCCTTGTCGAGCAGCTCCTTATGGCGCCAGCGACCGACCTCGACCTCGCCGGTGGCGACCGGAATCGGGGTGGCCCGTGCCAGTCGTGCATGGCTGTCGATGTCGTCGACGAGGAATGGCTCCTCGATGAAGCTCGGTTCGTAGCGCTCGAAGCGGCGTACGTACTGCAGCGCCTCGGTGACGTCGCTCCAGGCGTTGTTGGCATCGAGCATCAGTTCGACGTCGGGCCCCACCGCCTCGCGCGCCGCCGCTACCCGGGCCTGCTCCTCCTTCGGCGACAGACGCCCGGTCTTCATCTTCACCGCCTTGAAGCCGAGCGAGACATAGCGCGCCATTTCCTCACCGAGCAGCTCGGGCGTCTTGCCATCGAGGTAGTAGCCGCCGCTGGCATAGGCGAGCACCCGATCGGCGCTAGCGGCGCCGAGGTAACGGTGCAGGGGCAGGCCGGCACTACGTGCGTTGAGGTCCCATAGCGCGGTATCGAGAATACTGATGGCACGCATGACGACCCCGGCGCGACCCTGCAGCAGGGCCTCCTGGTACATTTCCTTCCAGAGCGCCTCGACGTCCAGCGAATCGCGCCCCAGCAATACCGGCGCCAACAGCTTTTCCACGGCGACCGGCAGCAGTTCGCCACCCGCGCTGCCGACGTAGCAGAACCCGATACCGCTCACACCGTTTTCGCCGGTCACCTTGACCAGGCCGTAGTCGCGAGCATGCACCGTGCGATTGGAGAACGAAGTGACCTGATCCAGCGGCACGCGAGCGGCGCATACGGAGATGGAACTGATTATTGCCATTGTTTTTCGTCCTGAATCTCTCGAAAAGTCGGATGTAAGCGCTTTCA
>DPSI01000309.1:2350-2940 GCA_003527165.1 Pseudomonas sp. | reverse complement strand
TGCCGAAATAGCGAAACTGGACGAAGCGAGACGAGATGGTGAAGAACAGGCCGAGGCCGATCAGCATCACGATGAGCAGCTTGCTCCAGATGAGATCGTTGAGAAGATCGAGCATGACGGAAGGGTCTCTCTCTTGTTGTTTTGACGAATGTTGGAACGCAGCCGGGAATGGTTGGCCAGACGCGGCGGTCATGCAATACGCGGATCGCGGCGAACTGACGCGAGTTGATGCTAGACTCGCGCCGTTCGCATCGCTGGAACCCCGCATGTACGACCATCTCGGCGACAACCTGAAATTACTCTGCAGTCATTACCGATCGATTGCCGAAGTCTGTCGCAAGCTCGGCATCAACCGCGCGCAGTTCAACAAGTACCTCAATGGGCAAAGCCGGCCGACGGCACATAACCTCAAGCGTATCTGCGATTTCTTCGGTGTCGAGGCCTACGAGCTGGGCTTGCCAAGCGATCAGTTCAGCCAGTTGATCGGTGTGCGCACGCATGATCAGGAACGCATCGCCGCCAGCGATCCCCTGCTGGAGCTGTTCCAGCCGATGCGCGACAACGCCAACAGCCTTTCGCGCTATTGCGGC
>DPSI01000309.1:0-2152 GCA_003527165.1 Pseudomonas sp. | reverse complement strand
AGCCTTTCGCGCTATTGCGGCTACTACTTCGAATACGCCAACTGCCTATCGGTGCCGGGGCAGATCCTGTTGTCGCTGGTGCACCTGCGTGAGGATCGCGGTAGCTACGTCTTCGAGCGGCAGGAGCGCCAGGAGCGATCGCGCGCCGATAATTCCAGGACCGAAGATTGGGTCGTGCGGTGCCGTTACCTGGGGGCCGCGTTCTATCTGCAGGATCGGCTGTTTCTCATCGATTACGAGTCATTGACCGGCAACGAGATGAGTCAGACCATCCTCATTCCCAGTTTCAAGAGCCGCATCAGCCGCCTCAACGGCCTCAAGACCGGTGTCTCCAGCGGCGACCGCCGCACCCCGGCCTGTACCCGTGTGGTCTGGGAATATCTGGGCAGCGAGATCAACCGGGTCAATGCCTATCGACAGGTGATGCTCTATGGCCTGGACGACCCGCGCATCGACCCGGAGATCCGTGAGCGGCTGGCTTCTGCGCAAATGCGCGACGGGTTGTTCCAAATCGAGTGACGGGCGGCGCAGGGTCGATGTAACGCCGATCCGGCAGCCTTCCGAGCGATACGAGCCGCCTGTCGCGGCTCGGTACGACGCGCGCCCATCGAGACCGGCGCCGTTTGCAGCTGGGCCTTCAGGCGGGGTCGCCGTTCCACATCGATCGGGGTCAGTGAACCGGTCCGACCACAGCACCGATGGCCGAATGAACTCGGCCCTACCTTGCCTCCGTACGGCCTAATCAATGTGGCCCATCCTGGCCTCCCTAAGGCCGAACGAACCCGATCCCGTTTTGGCCTCCGTAGGGCCGAACGAATCCGGCCCCGTTTTGGCCTTCGAACGGCCGAACGATCCAGCCTCGCTTTGGCCTCTTTACGACCGAACGAATCTGGCTCGTTTTGGCCTTTGTACGACCGAACGATCCTGCCTCGCTTTGGCCTCTGTACGACCGAACGAATCCGGCCCATTTTGGCCTCTGTACGGCCGAACGAATCCGGCCCCGTTTTCGCCTCCGTAGGGCCGAACTTGTTCGGCCAAAAGCTACATCACGCCCTTGCGCCCAGGTCACGCCTTCAGTGGCACCAGGCGCGGGGCGATCATGTTTTCCGGGCGCAGAATGTTGTCGAGGGTGGCGTCGTCCAGCAGTCGTTCCTCGCGCACCAGTTCCAGAACGCCGCGCCCGCTGAGCAGCGCCTGGCCGGCGATGCGGGTGGCATTCTCGTAACCGATATAGGGGTTCAGCGCGGTGATCAGACCGATGGAATTTTCCATCAGCTGACGGCAGCGATCCTCGTTGGCGGTGATGCCACTGATGCAATGTTCGCGCAGCATGTCCATGGCGCGCTGCAGCAGGCGGATAGAGTCGAACAGCTTGTAGGCGATCAGCGGTTCCATGACGTTGAGCTGCAATTGCCCGGCCTCGGCCGCCATGGTTAGCGACAAATCGTTGCCGATCACCTCGAACGCCACCTGATTGACCGCCTCGGGAATCACCGGGTTGACCTTGCCCGGCATGATCGAGCTACCCGGCTGGCGCGGCGGCAGGTTGATCTCGTTGATGCCGGTGCGCGGGCCGCTGGAGAGCAGGCGCAGGTCGTTGCAGATCTTCGACAGCTTCACCGCTAGGCGCTTGAGCATGCTGGAGAAGGTGACGAAGGCACCCATGTCGGAAGTGGCTTCGATCAGATCGGCGGCGGGCTTGAGCGGATGGCCGCTGATGGTCGCCAGGCGCTGCACGGCCAGGGCCTGGTAGCTGGGGTCGGCATTGATGCCGGTGCCGATGGCCGTGCCGCCGAGGTTCACCTCGACCAGCAGCTGCGGGGCGATCAGGCGCAGATGCTCGAGATCTTCGCCGAGAGTGGTCGCGAAGGCGCGGAATTCCTGGCCGAGGGTCATCGGCACCGCGTCCTGCAGCTGGGTGCGGCCCATCTTGAGGATGTGCGCGAACTCGGCCGACTTGCCGGCGAAGGCCTGCACCAGGCTGTCGAGACTGGCCAGCAGGGTGTCGTGGCCGAGCAACAGACCGAGGCGGATGGCGGTGGGGTAGGCGTCGTTGGTCGACTGCGCCATGTTCACATCGTTGTTCGGATGCAGGTGGCGATAGTCACCCTTGGCGTGCCCCATGTATTCCAGGGCCAGGTTGGCGATCACT
>DPSI01000070.1:4182-5948 GCA_003527165.1 Pseudomonas sp. | reverse complement strand
TAGGGGGTCCGCAAAAATCTGCCTATCGACCCCATAGCTGCTTCCTATTAAGCAAGCGGCTCCATTTGCTTCTAGGCCTTCCTATACGACCTTGTCGACATAGGAAAACAACAACATGAATGCCGCCCTAGCCCGCTCGTGTCTGGCCATCGCGCTCGGCACGTCTTTTCTCACTACCGTAGATGCCGCCGAAAACAACAAACCGACCAGCTACAACCCGGTGGTCATTACCGAAAAATTCGATTCGATCATGCAGCGCATGTCGGCAGACAAGCCTGCCATTCTCGAGAAGCACATGGCACTGCTGCGGGAGCGCTACGACCTTAGCGACAACCCAGCGGAAGGCGTCACCATGGCGCGCGGCAAGCCGATACAGACCGGCGTGCGAGTCAAGCTGGCCGACGGCAGCTGGGACGAGCTGGCCCAACTGAGCCCAGAGGAAATTCGTCAGCAGAAGCGCTTCCCGGCCGGTTTCATGCCCCTGCCGCACCCGAACCATCCCGAAGGCGGCATGGTTTTCCCGCAGTTCCATATCGACGAGGTCAACGAAATCGAGGGCCGCGACCTGACTCGTTTCGACCTGGATTTCGACCTGCCGGACCACTTCCTACCGGAATTTCCGGCGCCTATCTATCTCACCACCCGGCCCGATCTGGGCGACGTTTCCCAAGGCAAGCTGGTGAACATCCGCAACTACTTCGAACTGTTCAACGGCATCCTCAATCCCAAGCAGCTCGAAGGCCTGCGCCTGCTGGTGACGACCTTCCCGCAACAGCAATTCAACGCCACCGATGATCGGCGCAGCGAGCACCCACACACCGGTGTCGCCTGCCTGGACTGCCATGCCAATGGCCATACCAACGCAGCCACTCACCTGGCCGGTGATGTGCGTCCGCAGAAGTTTCGCCACCGCATCGACACGCCGACGTTACGTGGCGTGAACGTGCAGCAGATCTTCGGCTCCCAGCGCGCGCTGAAGACGGTCGAAGACTTCACCGAATTCGAGCAACGCGCCGCCTACTTCGATGGCGATATCGTCATGGCTGCGAAAAAGGGTGTGAACGTACTGGAACGCGGCAGTCAGGTGCACTTCATGGGCGAGTTCCAGGCGCTGCTGGACTTCCCGCCAGCACCGAAGCTCAACGTCGAAGGCCGACTCGACCCGGCCAAGGCCAGCGAGCAGGAGCTGCGCGGCGAGCAGATCTTTCATGGCAAGGGTGCCTGCGCAAGCTGCCATGTGCCGCCCTACTACACCGACCACCTGATGCATAACCTGCAGACCGAACGCTTCTACGAACCCCAGGAATACAACGGCGTCATGGCGGTGGGCGACGGGCCGATCAAGACCTTCCCGCTGCGCGGCATCAAGGATTCCCCGCCGTATCTGCACGACGGTCGCCTGCTGACCCTGGAAGACAGCGTGGAGTTCTTCAACCTGGTGCTGCAGCGCGGCCTGACCCAGGACGAGAAGGCCGACCTGGTTGCATTCCTGCGCACGCTCTGAATCAGGCGCTGGATCTAAGCGTAATAAAAGCGGGCTATGCTCGGCATAGGATTTGTCACGGCGCCTTTTGCCCGAGCGCTTGTCACAATGAGCACGCGTCGGCGAACAACCGCCGGCGCCCGCCTCATTCAAGGAGCCGCTCCATGACAAAGCCCGCCCAACCCAAGCCGGAACTGGACGAGGCCACCCTGGCCTTCGCTGAGCAGGTGTTTGAAAGCGCCCGTACCGGCGACGCAGCGCGCCTTGCCGATCTGTTCGGCCG
>DPSI01000070.1:655-4081 GCA_003527165.1 Pseudomonas sp. | reverse complement strand
CCGATCTGTTCGGCCGTGGCCTGCCGGCCAATATCCGCAACCACAATGGCGACAGCCTGTTGATGCTCGCCGCTTACCATGGTCATCTCGATGCGTCACGCGTGCTGCTGGCGAACGGTGCCGACCCACAGCTGCGCAACGACAAGGGCCAAACACCCCTGGCGGGGGCGGCTTTCAAAGGCGACTTGGCGATGATCAAGCTGCTGCTCGAACATGGCGCCGACGTCGAGGGCGCATCGCCCGACGGCAAAACCGCGCTGATGATGGCTGCCATGTTCAACCGCACCGAGATCGTCGAATATCTGATTACCAAGGGTGCCAACCCGCACGCCGCTGATGGCAACGGCGCCACGCCACTCGCCGCTGCGGCGATGATGGGGGCCGCCGACACGCATGCGCTGTTGGGCAGAATCGGCAGCTGACCCACAGGGCTACCGTATCGCCGCGGGTGGTGCAGACCGACGACCCGTGGCGCGCCGCCGTTGAACCATCCGGCCATCAACCGATCTGTGAGTCTGAGCCGAAAGCGGACAGCTCTCCCCTTCCGGCCGTCTGAGCGGGATAATCCCGCGCTTTCCCGCCCCACGCTCCGAGGTCGACCATGACGGCGCACGCCACCCCGCCGACCCAGCGCTTTTCGCCGCGCGCCATCCTGTTGATAGAACTGGCGCTGGCCATGGGCGGTTTCGCCATCGGCACCGGCGAGTTCGCCATCATGGGGCTGATGCCCAATGTGGCGCAGGGCCTGGGCATCACTGAGCCACAGGTAGGCCACGTCATCAGTACCTATGCACTGGGCGTCGTGGTCGGCGCGCCGTTGCTGGCGATTCTCGGCTCACGCCTGTTTCGTCGACATTTGCTGCTGTTGCTGATGAGCTTCTTCGCGCTGGGCAACTTCGCCAGCGCCATGGCGCCGGATTATCACGCCTTGATGCTATTCCGCTTCATTGCCGGCCTGCCCCACGGCGCCTACTTTGGTGTCGCGATGCTGGTGGCCGCCTCAATGGTGGCGCCGGATCAGCGCGCTAAGGCGGTGAGCCGCGTACTGGCCGGCCTGACCATCGCTATGCTGATCGGCAACCCCACCGCGACCTGGCTGGGGCAATGGCTGAGCTGGCGCTGGGCGTTCGGACTGGTCGGGCTGATCGCATTGCTGACCGTGCTGCTGGTAGCGATCTTCCTGCCACTCGATCGCGACGAGCCGCGCAACAACCCGATGCGCGAGCTGCGCGACTTCAACCGCAAACCGGTGTGGCTGGCGCTGGCAATCAGCTCGATCGGCTTTGCCGGCATGTTCTGCGTATTCAGTTATCTGGCGCCGACGCTGCTACAAGTCACAGGCGTCGGCGAACACTGGATTCCCGTAGCGCTGGCCGCCTTCGGCCTGGGCGGGATCATCGGTAACCTGTTCGGTGGCTGGCTGTTCGACCGGTTGGGCTTCAAGGCGATCGCCTGGTTGTTGCTCTGGAGCATCGCCGTGCTGCTGGTCTTCCCCTTTGCCGCCCATTCACTGTGGACCATCCTGCCGGCCGCCTTCGCCGTGGGCACCATGGTCTCGTTGTCGCCGGCGCTACAGACGCACCTGATGGACGTCGCCGCCGACGCGCAGACGCTCGCCGCGGCGTCCAATCACGCCGCATTCAATATCGCCAATGCGCTCGGCCCGTGGCTTGGCGGGCTGGCCATCAGCGCCGGCCTCGGCTGGACATCCACCGGCTACATCGGCGCGGCGACCGGTGCCGCCGGTTTGCTGGTGTTCTGGTGGGCTTGGGTCGCCCAGGACGACTCCGCAACCGTCAGCACTCCGGCTCCCGCCTGCGATTGAACGCGGCGCCGCTAAACAGGCGGCGAGATCGCTTATTGCAGACACGGCCCATCCGTTTCAGGGGATATTTTTTAGCGCAGGGCTTAATTTTTTCGAATCCTGGCCGCCTTACTGGACCTTGTTTTCCAGCCCGGCCCTAGCTAATGCACCTCTCCCTGAAACAGAAAATGATTCTTCTGGCGCTGCTGCCTGTACTGCTGCTCGCGCTGGTCTTGTGCGGTGGAACGGCGAAAATCCTTACCGACCGTGCCGAGACCGAGATCGCCGACAGGCGTGAACGGCTGATGGCGCAGAGCCAGAAGGAATTGAAAGGTTATGTCGAGGTGGCACTCACCGCCATCTCGGACCTCTACGAACATTCGCCCAGCGGAGACATGAGCGTACGGGCCGAAGCCATCGAGCGCCTGTCACGCGTCAAGTTCGGTAACGACGGCTATTTCTACGGGCACGACTCGAATATCGTTCGGCTGTTTCGTGGCACCAACCCGGACGGCGTCGGCACCAGCATGAAGGATCGTCGCGATCAGCAAGGCATGCTGATCAATACCGAGCTGGTACGCGCCGCGAAGGACGGCAGCCATTACCTACAGTATTTTTCATCGATGCCAGGCAACGATAGCGTGCTGCTGCCGAAGCTGTCCTACAACCACTACCTGCCGAAGTGGGATCTGGCCATCGGCACCTCGATCAACATCGACAGCATCGACGCCGAGCTGGCACGAATTCAGGCGCAGATCGAGGAGCGGATCGAGGCCATCGTGACCAGCACGCTGGTTCTGGCCGCCATCATGCTGGCGGCGCTTGGCCTCGTGGGGCTGGCGCTGAGCAATTCGATCGTGCGACCGATTCAGCGCATCAAGGACAACCTTGACGACATCGCCGCCGGCGAAGGCGACCTGACCCACCGGTTGCAAATCACCAGCCAGGACGAAGTTGGCGAACTGGCGTCTTCGTTCAACCGTTTCGTCGAAAAAATTCATGGCATGGTCAGTCAGATGGTGGAGGTGACCACCCAATTGACCCAGCTGGTTGGTGAGGTGGCGCAGCAGGCGCGGCGTTCCGAAGTCGCCATGGCTCAGCAGCGTCAGGAAACCGATCAGGTCGCGACCGCCATCCACGAAATGTCCGCCGCTGCGCAGGAAGTGGCGCAGAGTGCGCAGAACGCTGCCAGCGCAGCTCAGCAGACCGATCAGGAAGGCCAGGACGCCAAACGGGTCGTTGATGTCAGCGTTCAGCGCATTCACGCGCTGGTACAGGACATCCGCGAGAGCGGCGCGTCCATCGATAATCTGCGCAAGGACGTGGAGTCGATCGTCAGTGTGCTGGGTGTGATTCGCTCGATTGCCGACCAGACCAATCTGCTGGCGCTCAATGCGGCCATCGAAGCGGCACGTGCCGGTGAGGCTGGCCGCGGCTTTGCCGTGGTGGCGGACGAGGTGCGTGCGCTGGCCAGCCGGACTCAGCAGAGCACCCAGGAAATCCAAGGCATGATCGATCGCCTGGAGCAAGGCACACAGAGCGCGGTCAATGCCATGACCCGCTCCAGCGAAGCGGGTGAGAGCAGCAGCGAACAGGCCAATCGTGCCGGCGTTTCGCTGGAC
>DPSI01000070.1:0-549 GCA_003527165.1 Pseudomonas sp. | reverse complement strand
CGTGCCGGCGTTTCGCTGGACGCCATCGCCCAGCTGATCGGCACCATTAACGCCATGAACGCACAAATCGCCAGCGCCGCCGAAGAACAGACCTCGGTTGCCGAGGAAATCAACCGCAGCGTGCACCAGATCGCCATGTCGGTCGATCAGGTCGCCGACGAGACCCAGCAAGGGGCGCAGACCGCGCGCAACTTGGAACAGTTGGGGAACCGCCTCGGCGCGCTGGTCAAGCAGTTCCGGATCTGAGGCCAGCTATCCGATCGCGGCGCGCCAGCGGTGACACAGGCCAGGCTATCCGCGAAACTGCCATAGCACCGCACTCAGCGGGACCGCCGATGGATCGGCGGCCCGCCATGCAATATCAAGTAACCAGCCGGCCGTCGGCGGCCCTTGCAGACGGGCCGGCCACCAGTGCCAATTAGCGCTCTTGCTTAGCGATCGTGAGTGCCATGCCGAACGCCTTTCTTCCGCGATCCAGATCCAGGCTGCTGTGCCTACTGCTTGGCAGCATCCTGCTCGCCAGCCTGCCTGTCGGCTGTTCGATACTTG
>DPSI01000530.1 GCA_003527165.1 Pseudomonas sp. | reverse complement strand
TGCACGCTCTGTTTTACCTGCTGAGTGACTCCGCATTGCCGATGCTCGAATTTGCCACGGACCCGCCGGTATTGGCCGCCCTGTTGGTCGTCGCCTTTCTTGCCGGTTTTATCGATGCGATCGCTGGCGGAGGCGGCCTCTTGACGCTGCCAGCACTATTGACTGCCGGCTTGCCACCGCACCTGGTTCTCGGCACCAACAAACTGAGTGCAACCTTCGGCTCGGCCACAGCGAGCTTCACCTTCTATCGCCGTAAGCTGTTCGAGCCGCGACAATGGCGATTCGCGCTCGTGGCCACCGCTATCGGCGCAGCGCTGGGGGCGGGATTGGCACACCCGATCCCCGCTCGCTGGCTTAATTTGCTGCTGCCACTGGTCGTCTTCGCCTGCGGACTGTATCTATTGTTCGGTCGCGTGCCGGTTACCCCGCGAGCGACCGCGGCGCCCATCGACAAGCGTCGACAGTGGCCACAAGGCCTGATCCTGGGATTCTATGATGGCGTGGCCGGCCCCGGTACCGGGGCTTTCTGGACCGTCAGCAATATGTTGCTTCATTCGCTCGACCTGCTTAAAGCCAGCGGCGTGGCGCGCAGCATGAACTTCGTCAGTAACGGTATTGCACTATCGGTGTTCGTCATCAACGGCCAGGTCGCCTGGGCGCTGGGTATCGGGATGGGGACTCGCCTTGATGGTCGGCGCCTACCTTGGGGCACGCACCGCAATCCAAGGCGGATCAAGGTTTATCCGACCGATCTTTATCCTGGTCGTGCTGGCGTTGAGTCTGCGACTAGCTTGGCAACATTGGTTCGGGGCGACCTGAGCGGCGAGCCAGATACAGCTCGATCAGATAGCGCGCGATGGACTTGGGCGCAGGCAGCGCAGGCAGGTCGTGGATGGAAAACCAACCGGCATCTTCGATCTCTTCGGGCTGCATCACGATCTCACCTGATGCATATTCCGCGTGGAAACCAAGCATCAGCGAGTGCGGAAACGGCCAGCCCTGACTACAGATGTAGCGAGGCTCATGGATCGAAACGCCGACCTCCTCGCATACTTCGCGCCGGACGCACTGTTCGACCGACTCGCCCGGCTCAACGAACCCTGCCAGCGTGCTGTAAACGCCCGGAGCGAAGCGCGGTGAACGCGCCAGCAGCAACTCGTCGCCACGGGTCACAAGAACGATCATGCTCGGCGAAATACGTGGGTAATGATGGATACCACAACGCTCGCATTGCATTGCCCGCTCCGTCGGATGCTGGCGCATCGGATTGCCGCAGCTGCCGCAAAAGCGATGATGATGGGCCCAAGTGCCGATCTGCGCGGCGAAGCCGAGCATACGAAACCTGTCGACATCGTCATCCTGCATCATGAATTGGCGCAACCCCTGCCAGGCCGCGCCCGGTACGTCGACCGGGTGAGCCAATTCCAACAGAAACACCTGTTCGCCTTCGAAGTAACCCAGGCCCTGCTCGCTAAGCAACGGCAGGTCGAGGCGTTTCAGCCAGGCTTTCGGAAACAGCACGCCATTGGCATCGAAGAGAAAACCCTGCTGGCAATGCACAACCGCCCACCCGCCCTCGGTTGCGGGATCGAGCAATGCCGGCTGCCAGCGCAAATTCATCAGGCAGCCACCGGAAGGCCAAGGGCCCGAACGCTCTCGGTCGCGAGATCCAGTACGCTAGCGCGCGAATCGTCGCGCCGCAGGATTGCACCGCCGTCAAGGTAGTACTCCAGGCTGGTCAAGGCGTCAGCCAGGGTTTCGAGCATCTGCTCCGGCGGCACCTGCAGGCCCTCGAGCATTTGCCTCTGGATGAAATCAGCACATGCGCCGATCAGTTCGGCAGCGCGATCCTGCTCGAGAAAACGCAACCCGCCACGAACCGCCATCAAGCTGAAGGGGACGTTGGCCAAGTGCAGCTTCTCTCCGTTGGACTCCAGATAGGCTGTGATCGCGCGCTTGGCCAAGGCCAGGCCTGCGGTCGCTTCGCCGATGACAACTATGCAAGCTTCGGTGAGCTGATGATTGGCGAAGGCTTCAGCTTCCTGGCCTGGTTTTGCGATCTGAGGACGCGAATCACGGCGCTCGCCGCGTTCCAGGCTAGCGACCATGCTTTCAACATAGAGCACAGCGTCAGCCAGCTTCAGTAGCGCCTGTGGATCCGGTTTCTGTTCGGCGCTCCAGCCGGAGACCGTGGCGAGCTGCCCATGCAAGGTGCTCGAGGCGGAAGACAGTCCCACCATTCCCAAGGTTTTCGCTAGCTTGCCCAGTAGGCTGTGCAGATTGGCGTACGATTCGGCCGGCGCCGTCTGCCGTTCAATGAGGTCCAGCAAATCCTTGAGGCCTGCCAGTTCTTCACGAATCGCCGATGACAATGAGCGCATTACGGCCTGGCCTGGGCCGGCCAGACGCTGGGATTCATCCTCGAGCAGATGGTCGGTGAAGGGAAGCGAGCCGAGCGAAAAGATTTCCCGGACCTCCTTCGCCAGGGGCCCGCTGCTTTCCGCCAGCGCAACCAGGTACAACAGCTCCTTGAGCAGCACACGCGGCGGCTCGTAGGCATTGTTGCTGCTGAGTTGCCGAAGTTCCCGATCGAGCCTGGAAAACAGCTGTTTGCGTGACTGACGCGGCAACAGTTGGCCGTCCAGCTGAGCCTCCAACGCCGCACTGCCCAACCAACACAGACGACCAGCCTGAGTATTGGCAAACAGCAGATCCAACCGGCCAAGCGCTCGCGCCATGAGTTTGAGACTCGCCGGGGCATTGTCTTCACGAATGAAACCAAGCAGCCCGATCTGATACATCTGCCGCAATCGTCGCGCTTCGATCACGCGCGCGGCTGGCTCTCGCACCGCCGCAACCATGGGTGGCCGCGCATGATCGAGCCGGACGCTGAAGAAAAAGCTTTCCGGTAACGGTGACTGCCCACTGACGAGCCGCAGTGCATTGATCGGCGGCAGAAGCAGTTCGGGCATTTCCTGACGGCTGGCATCGACGCTTTCCAGATAGCGCCCGAGCACGTACAGCGCATTGCTCAGCGCTGCCAGTTGGGCATCCCGCTCTTCTCCTGCGCCAACCGGGATGTCAGTCGCCAGCTGCAGGATTTCCTGCGCAAGCAGTTCGGCCCCGGTCAACTCGATGAGCTTGAGAGTGCCGCGAACCTGTTTGAGATTTTCGACGGCCTGTTGCAGCAGGCTGCCGTTGTTCCGATCGATGATGAAATGCTCGAGGCTCTGCTCGGCTTCCTCCATGGTTGCGAATAGCTCATCGCGGACCAGGCTGAGTGAAGTAGCTCCAGTAACCATGCCTAGCGCGCCTCCCGCGCAACGATTAGATGGTGCATCAGTCGGCGAAATCCGGTTTCTGTTTACTCATATGTGCAGCCATGGCGACTTTGAGATCGACTGACTGAAGCATTGCGGCATTCCAGGTGGCGATATACTCGAGACCGTCATCGACACGGTGATCACGCATGTAGCGGATCATCTCCTTGGTGCCACGAATCGCCACTGGCGACTTCGCAGCAATATCTGCCGCCAATGCGAATACAGCAGCCATCAGCGCCGATTGATCGGCATAAGCGCGATTCACCAGGCCCATGGACTGCGCTTCCTGCCCGTCAACGGTACGCCCGGTGTAGGCCAGCTCGCGCATCATTCCGTCGCCGATTATTCGCGGCAACCGTTGCAGGGTGCCGACATCCGCCGCCATCCCCATGTCGATCTCCTTAATGGAGAATTGCGCATCGAGGGTGCTGTAACGCATGTCGCACGCCGCGATCAGATCGATCGCACCACCGATGCAATAACCCTGAATGGCTGCGATAACCGGCTTGCGGCAATTGTCCACCGCATTGAACGAGGCTTGAAGCTTGAGGATCTGGCGCCGCAGGCGCTCGGCGTTACGTCCGACATCGGCCCCCATCTGGGTGGCGGCGTGCGCCAACAGCTGCAAATCGATACCGGCGGAAAAATGCTTGCCCTCACCCGACAGCACCACCACCCGAACGTCGTCCGTATCGTCGATCCATCTGAAAATATCGACGATTTCGCTCCAGAACGCGGCGTTCATAGCGTTGACCTTGTCAGGTCGGTTGATCGCTACATGGGCGATCTTGTCCTTCAACTCCACACGGAAGGCTTGATACTCGGTCACGCTATCATCCTCGACAGCCGAGGCACTCAGTGCCTGAACAGGTTGGACAGCCCCATCAGTGGGACTGTTCTCAGCCGAACAACTATAACAACAGCCGGGTGAAAGTCGATGCGAGACGTTGTGAAGCAGCCCACGCCCTCGCACATCATCACCTTTGACATCACATACCGGCAGGATTACCGATACGACCCGCTATCCCTCAAGGATGCAATCGACTGTATATCGCGTCCCCTCCAGATGCTCTTCGTGTTGCAACCCATGCACATCGGCGTCGAACCCGGGAAAACGCGCGGCGAAACGCTGAGCGAAAGCGAGATAGTCCAGTATCGAACGCGTGTCGGCGGTAAATCGCTCGCCTGGCATGATTAGCGGGATGCCCGGCGGATAAGGCACCAGCATTACCGCGGCGATGCGCCCCTCGAGCGCTTCGATGGGTACCGCCTCGACTTCCCCCCGAACCAGCTTGTCATAAGCATCGGCTGGCTTCATCGCCAGTGCCGGTAAGGCCGTATACATCCTACGCATGGCCTTCGCGGTGGCATTGTCCCGATAGCAGTCGTGCAGCGAATCACATAGATCACGCAAACCCATCCCGACGTACTGGTTGCCACCAGACTGTACGATGCTCGATAGTGCGTCGCATATCGGCACGTTATTGTCGTAATGCCTTTTAAACTCCAATAGTTCGGTCAATAGCGTGCTCCATTTCCCCTTGGTGATTCCCATGGAGAACAGCACTAGGATCGAATACAGACCGGTCTTCTCGACAACTAGCCCCCGCTCCCAAAGAAACTTGCTGACAACCGCAGCAGGAATGCCCCGCTCGCTCAGCTTGCCGCCTGCAGTCAGCCCGGGCGTGACCAGCGTGACCTTGATCGGGTCGAGCAACACGTAGTCGTCCGCAACCTCGCCGAAACCATGCCAGTCCGCTT
Organism: Pseudomonas sp.; assembly: GCA_003527165.1. Classification (GTDB taxonomy): domain Bacteria; phylum Pseudomonadota; class Gammaproteobacteria; order Pseudomonadales; family Pseudomonadaceae; genus Stutzerimonas. The sequence continues at coordinate 513 of DPSI01000530.1, read as the reverse complement.
CAGGCTCCAGCAGCCAATCACGGGTAACCAACTCATCCGCGCCATCCGCCGCGGAGGGTTGCCAGATGCTGAACCACCAATCGTCTGGCGCCAGGTGCTGGCGTAGATTGGCCAGTGCGCGGCGAAAGCTCAGCGCCTCGTCGAAGGTCTCTTGGATCAGGGAGCGGCCCGCGGGACCTTCCATCATCGCCGAGGCCACGTCGAGCGAGGCGAGGATGCCGTATTGCGGAGACGTCGAGATATGCATCATGAAGGCTTCATTGAAGCGATCTCGATCCAGCTGCCGCTGTTCACTGTCGAGCACATGGATCATCGAGGCCTGGCTGAAGGCCGCGAGCACCTTATGCGTCGAGTGGGTGGTGAACACCAGGGGCCCCTGCTCGCGAGTATCCATCCCATAACGGCCGTCATAGAACTCGTGAAACGCAGCGTAGGCGTACCAGGCCTCGTCAAAGTGCAAGACATCGACGCCGTTGCCCAGTGTTCGCTTGATCACATCAGCGTTGTACCAGA
>DPSI01000449.1 GCA_003527165.1 Pseudomonas sp. | reverse complement strand
GAGGTGGTCAGCGACAGTCTGAGCTGGTTGAGTGATGCGGACCTGCGCGCCATTGCTCGGTATCTGATGCAGGTCTCGCCGAAGGAGGGGATGGTTCCGGCGCGTGATGAAATCGAACCAGCCGGTCCCAACCCGCAAGATCCTATCCACGATCTGTTCGTAGCAGCCTGCGAAAGCTGCCATTACCCGGACGACCGTGGCCTCGGTGGGCCTTACCCGTCCTCCTTTCCCAATTATTCAGCGGTCCGTGATCCGGCCGGCACCAATCTGATTCGGGTCATGCTCGACGGGTTGGTCCGGGGTGGCCAGGGCGACCCGGCGTTCATGCCGGCCTATCGCGACCTTCTCACCGACCAGCAGATAGCGGCGCTGGCAACCTACATCGGCCAGCGCTTCGGCGGCCACGACAAGACCTTCAGTGCGGATGACGTCGCCGCGCTGCGTGATTAGCAGGAGCTTCCCATGGCGCTTTCACTGAACGTCAACGGCCGGACGCACAGCGTAACGGTCGATCCCTCTACACCGCTGCTGTACGTATTGCGCAACGACCTGGGGCTCAAGGGGCCGAAGTTCGGCTGTGGCCTGGGCGAGTGCGGTGCCTGCACGGTTCTGGTCGATGGTGCTCCGGTGCGCTCATGTCTGCTTCCAGTGGCCTCGTTTGTCGATCGCCAGGTGGTCTCGGTGGAAGGGCTGGGCGATGCCGAGCATCCGCATCCGCTGCAACAGGCCTTTATCGATGAGCAGGCCGCACAATGCGCCTACTGCATTCCGGGCATGATCATGAGCGCGCAGGCGTTGCTGACCCGCAATCCGGACCCGAGCGAGGCGCAGATCAAGCAGGCGCTGATGGCCAATCTGTGCGGCTGCGGCACCCACCTGCGGATCGTCCGCGCGGTGCAGCGAACCGCACGTGCCATGGCCGGGGAGCGACGAGCATGAACGGCGTCTCGCGCCGCTGGTTTATGCAGGGCTGCTCTGCGGCTCTGGTGGTGGGGTTCAGTCTCGGTCGGCCGTTGCTGTCGATGGCCGCGGAGGCGCTCGATATCAACGCTGCGGACAAGCCGATCGATGGCGATCAGGTCGATAGCTGGCTGGTCGTGCGCGACGACGGCCAGGTGGTGGTGTACAGCGGCAAGGTCGAACTGGGGACCGGTGTGGAAACCGCGTTGCGGCAGATTACGGCCGAAGAGCTGTGCGTCGCCTTCGCTGCGACGAGCCTGGTGCAGGGCGATACGCGACTGACGCCAAACCAGGGCGTGACCGCCGGCAGCAAGACGATTCAGGTCGGTGCTCAGCAGTTGCGCCGAGCCGCGGCGACGGCTCGCGAGGCGCTGCTCGAGCGCGGCGCTGCGACGCTTGGCGTAACGCTGGGGGAGCTCGAAGCGCTGGACGGAAGGGTACAGGTTATGGCGCCCCCGCAACGCTCGGTTGGGTACGCCGAGCTGATCGGCGGCAAAGCCTTCGATGCGGCTGTTGACGATTCTGCGCCGTTGCTCGAACCGGCGCGCTACCGGCTGGTAGGTACCTCGGTGCCACGCGTGGACATTCCGCCAAAGCTCTTTGGCGAGTTCAGCTTCGTCCAGGATATTCGTCTGCCCGGCATGCTCCATGGCCGTGTCGTGCGGCCGCCCATCGCAGGAGTCAGCGCGTTGGCCGCGGAAATCGAATCGATGGACGACAGTGCGCTGCCGGAGGGCGCACAAGTGGTGCGCCGTGGCGCCTTCCTCGGCGTCGTGGCGCCGACCGAATGGGCTGCGGTCCAGGCTGCGCAGGCATTGAAGGTGGTCTGGAAGCATGACGTCAGGCTGCCGGAGATGGAGCGGCTGCACGATCACCTCGAGTCGCTTGCTGCCCGTACCCGGCGCGTGGTCGATCGCGGCGAGCTGCATCCGCAGTTCGAGGCCGCCGATCAGGTGCTCGAAGCCCAGTATGAATGGCCGTACCAGAGCCACGATTCCATTGGCCCTTCCTGTGCAGTGGCCGACGTCCGGGCGGAGGAGATTACCCTGTGGTCGGGCACCCAGGGCCCGCATCAGCTGCGTGAAGCGCTGGCCGCGCTCGTCGGACGCCCCAAGGACTCGGTCCGTGTCATCTATACCGAAGCGTCGGGCTGTTATTGCCACAACGGCGCCGATGATGTGGCCGGGGACGCGGTATTGCTGTCCATGGCCGTCGGCCGGCCCGTGCGGGTGCAATGGTCGCGTGCGGACGAACATGGCTGGAACCCGAAGGGCCCTGCAATGCGCATGCGCCTGCGCGCCGCCTTGAACGAGGCAGGCGAAGTGCGCGCCTGGTCGTTTCGCAACTGGACGCCGACCCATTCCACTCGCCCGGGCCCGGATGCGGGCGATCGGGCGCTGCTGGCCGGCATGCTGATCCATGGCATGCCAGACTTCGACCGCACCGTGGGCGGTGATCGCAATGCGCCGGTGGATTACCGCTTCGAGCATTGCCGCGTGGAAATCAACTGGTTGAAAGTGGCCGATACGCCGTTGCGGCCATCGGCACTACGTGCGCTCGGAGCGGTGCCGAACTGCTTCGCCAACGAATGCTTCTTCGACGAACTCGCGCACGCGGCCGGTCGTGACCCGCTGACGATGCGCCTGGATTATCTGAATGACGAACGCGCTCGCGCCGTGCTCGAAGCCGCCGCTGACAAGGCGCGCTGGCCGCGAGGGCGGACCGGCGCATCGCGCTGGAGCAGCGGTGCCGTGAGCGGCCGGGGGATTGCCTACGCCCGCTACGAGAACGAAAACGCCTATGTCGCCGTGATTGCCGATGTCGAGGTGAGCGAGCGCGGCGTACGTGTGACGCGCGTGACCGTGGGCCACGATTGCGGG
>DPSI01000508.1 GCA_003527165.1 Pseudomonas sp. | reverse complement strand
GCGGGGTGAAGGGGGAAAGTGTGATATGCATGTGCACTCCTATTAGTACCAGCGGCCAAAGGCAACTGCTGAAACACTGTCGCCTGTTCTCGATCCACCACAGGCCAGCCGCAAAGTCGCTGAGTCATATAATGTTCGGATATGGCCGATCGGTATGCCGGAATTTCCGCAAGAGGCTGATCCGGATGTCTGACCTGATGCCGAAAAAGATGCCGGGTAAGTCCAGTTAGTATCATCAGATCGGTAGATACTTCCGTACTGGATGTTGCAATTTATGGTGAATGCGGGGCTGAAACATATCTGTGTTCCATCCGCATAACGCACCGCCCTGCCGTTCGCATTTTCAATGATCTGGAAGATCGCGCCGGTAGGTACGCCGCTAGATTGGGAGACGATGCCTAAAATTCTCCGCGCGTGATATATCTCACTCCATGGCGTCCACGCAGGGCCAGCTACATATGCGCGCAGGTAAATGCGGGGCACTGACTCCCGGCTAATAAATAATTGGGATACCGCCACCGATGAATATGCGATGACTTGAAGCGTCCCCAAGGAAGGAGTCGGAGCATTCTGCGCACCATCTGGGACCGCATACTGTCCGCCCACCAACACCGCATTCAGGTCGGTAACCTGCGGGCCGTTCGTGGCGCCGAGGCCGAAAGCTCCCACTGCCATCAGCGCCCCGGCAGTGGTGTCGGTTGGGCTGGCCTGAACCACCTTGCTGGCCGCATACGCGGGGTTGCTGAAATTCGCGTTCATCTTCTCAAACGCCCTGCGCGCGGTATCGCCCCCGGCGCCTGTTCCCTCGGCGCCGAGGTTTACTTGTTGAAGTGCCATAGAGGCTCCTTGGTTGGGTTGCTGCTAGCCGTAGACGCTTGCTGGGAATTTGCAGATCGGCATGCAGAAGTTGAAAGCCTGCCCCATGCTCGGGTCTTGCAGTTGATAGACCGGGTTTTGGTTGATCGTAATATTCAGAACTCGCGCGCTCGAATTAAGTAATTCAACCCCAGCGAAGTCGGCAATGCCGAAGAACACCACGCCACGGTCAAACCCGCTCACACCGATAAAGTCATCCGTTGCGATGGACTTTCCAGAGGCATAGCGCCCCACGCCGTTGCTTGTTGATTGATGTGTCCACGTTTTAGTGAAGCGATCAAATATTACTGGGCTGTCGGTCGAGTTGAAGATAACCTCGCCGCTGCCGGTTTCGTCATACAGTTCCATTCCGTAATCTTCGGAACTTGGACTGTCTGAATATTTGCACGCCACATATTCCAGCGTGTGGTCCATTAAATTGTTCGTACTGCCAGCGGCGGCCGTCACCTTAAAGCCTGTCCAGTTGCCGGGCGATCCTATAAAGGTGAAATACACCGCTATGGATGTCCGATTAAACGAAGACACTTTGACGAATATTTCCGGGGTAGCGGTGGTCGTGATCGGCTTCGCCAGCGTGATGGAGCCATAGCCCGGCGTATCCGAGTTACTGGACCGCACGCGCACCGTGCCGCGTTCGGAAAACACCAGCAGCCTTGAATTGTTCGATACCGTGACCACGTTGCTGTTGTTGGTTGCTTCGAGTCCAAATTCAGCCATTACGCCAGCACCTTAACCACGACCACAGAAGCGGCCACCGTATTGGTTCGATTGTATTTATACCAATTGTCGCTCCGGTATTCTTGCCAGTTAACATAGGTCACAATCCCAATTTTATTCAGCCCTATATCTCGGAAAGTTGGCGTAAAGCCAAACCCGTCGTCATACCCCGGCTGATCATAGCCGGCATATACAATCGGCTTAATCACCACAAAACATGTGGCGGGGTCATAGCCAGCGACCGAGAACTCCATCAGATCCGTGCGCCAACCTTCCTGAATCGCCCCGCGCCCCTGCTTGGCGATGGTGGTTTCAAATATCTTTTTGATGGTGAAGTGCTGCATGCCCAACGTTAACGCGCCGTTGGCGGCGTTGATTTCAATGCCGTATTCGCTCATCGCAACTTACCGATTTTCACCCGGAGAACGGCGTTCTGGTCGTAGACGCGCAGGGATTCGTTATCCATCGTCATGCGCCCGCCGCCCGCCACGGCGCCGTTGATCTCAAACGTCCCCGACTTGTCCAGTCGCCAGCCCTGCTGGCCCGCCACGTAGTTGGTTGACTGCAGGGCGGTTGCAATCTTCGCCATATCGATGGTGCCGTCACCTATCACCGCCGAGTTGATGAACGTCTGCCCGCCCTGAATCACAAATGGCGAAGTGATCTGCCCGTTAGCGGTGTTGATGACGGCGAAGCGATCGGCCTGGAACAGCACCTGCGACTGCATGCCCTCGGGTGTGTTCTCCAGGCCAATGCCCATGCCCGCCGCATAGTAGGTGCCGTCCTGGCGCACCTGGAGCTTGATCGACCACATCGCCGAGGCGCCGTTTTCCAGGTCGGCAACGGCCTTGGCGGTCTCTTCGACCGAGGCCATCAGGTCATCGCCGATCTCAGCCGCGACCTGATCAATCCGCTGGGCCAGAGCAAGGTCTGCCGAGGTGTACGCCGACTGGATGGACCAGACGCCCGCCATCACCGACGTGCTGCCGGCCATCCACTCCGTATCGCCAGCAAGCGGCGGGTTGATCTGCGAATAGACGCCTTCCACCTTCTCGCTGACTGCGGCGACGCCGGTTTCCGTTTCCTCGATGCGGGTGGTGTTTTCCTGCACCTGAGCGGCAAGCGCATTGGCCTCCTGCGCGATCTGGCCGATATCGATCCAGTAGACGGGGTCTGGCGGCGGCGTGTCGATTGGCACGTCCTGCGCGGCCTGATACAGCCGCTGCCCCAGTCGAACCGTGTCGCCCGCCAGGTAGGGTTTGTTTTCGTAACCCAGCGCATCGGCCA
>DPSI01000345.1 GCA_003527165.1 Pseudomonas sp. | reverse complement strand
TGAAAGCCCCATGGCCGTTGGGCTGCATAAAACTGTTCAGTTTTCATACAGTGCACCGCCAGTATTTACGGTGGCGAAAGGCCGTTTGCGTCAACTCTCTGAAGCGCTGTGCCAACGGTTGTCGGCGCTAGGCTGCCAATCGTTGAGCTGCTGCAAAAGGCCTGAAGGGGATTCGCTGCGCTGCAGCATGTCGCGGTACTGCAGCTTCACGAAGCCTTCCTCGACGAGGTGGTCCAGGAAATGGCTGAGCTTGCCGTAGAATTGATTGACGTCCAGCAGACCGAGCGGCTTGCTGTGATAACCCAGCTGCCCCCAGGTCCATACTTCGAACAGTTCCTCGAGGGTGCCGAGACCGCCCGGCAGCGCTATGAACGCATCGGACAGCTCGGCCATACGTGCCTTACGAGCATGCATGCCATCAACCACTTCCAGTCGCGTCAGCCCGGTATGGCCGATTTCGGAGTTTTTCAGGCTCTGCGGGATGATGCCGATCACCTCGCCACCGGCGGCCATGGTGGCATCGGCCACCACGCCCATCAGCCCAACCGCGCCGCGCCGTAGATCAGCCTGATCCCGTTCGCCGCTAGCGTCTGGCCCATCGTGATGGCCGCTTCCCGATAGATGGGGTTGGCGCCTGTGCTGGCACCGCAGAACACGCAAATCGATCGCAGGGACATCGTTCACTCCGTCAGTCAAGTGGCCTGGAGATTAACCCCGACGCCGGACGGCGGCCAAGCCGAGCGATTCAATATTCGAAGCCCCTGTCCGTGCTGATGCCGCTCGCAGCCAGCGCATAATTGGCGAAAAGCATTTGAAAGAAATCGAAGCCGGGCATGATGACGCTCTTGATGCTGCTCTGGAATTGGGCGAAAGGTTATCGTTCCTGAGCAATCGATCGCTCTTAGTTTGTAGGCATGGCTCCGATAGTTGATTGCTGGCTGCCTGACTTATCCCCGATCACTGTGCAGCGTTTTGTGGATAACCTTTTGATGCCTTGCTCGGAGCCGCGCCGGAGAAGGCGTTGCGATGGTTGGCTGGTTTTTGATCAGTACAGCTTACGGTACATATAAGTGACTGAAAACACGGTATTAACGAGCCGTTTCGGCCAGCGCATGCGCGGGCGAGCAACAGGCACGGAGTTGTTCAGCATATCTGTGGGGCGCTCTGTGGATAACATGGGGAGATGAGTGGGGGAGGCCCGTTGCGGTTGGTCTGCAGCAAGTTGAACGAAAAGTAACCAGGCTGTCGCGGCGCGGCATGAACGCGTCGATCACCGATCTGCTTCGAGTACACGCCTCGCCATCATCCTGCAGCGTTATGCCGGGGCATTCATTCATGTCCGTTTGATTGTGACCCGGTTTGGCCTCGTCGACACTCACCGCACTTTTTGTAACGTCACCCATAACAATCTGCTGGAGGAATGCCGAATGAGTGAAGCCATCCGCTTCGAAGACAAGGTGGTGATCGTGACCGGCGCTGGTGGTGGGCTCGGTCGCGCCCATGCGTTGCTGTTCGCTCGCCACGGTGCCAAGGTGGTAGTCAACGATCTCGGCGGCAGCGCTCAGGGCGAAGGGGCCAACAGCTCGGCTGCCGATCGTGTTGTGGAGGAGATTCGTCAGGCCGGTGGCTCTGCGGTCGCCAACCACGACTCGGTAACCGATGGCGAGAAGATCGTGCAGCATGCGCTCGATGCCTTCGGCCGCATCGACGTCGTGGTGAACAACGCCGGGATCCTGCGCGACAAGACGTTTCACAAGATGGAGGACGCCGACTGGGACCTGGTGTACAAGGTTCACGTCCAAGGTGCCTACAAGGTCACCCGCGCCGCTTGGCCACACATGCGCGAGCAGGGTTATGGTCGGGTGATCTTCACGGCCTCCACCTCCGGTATCTACGGTAATTTCGGCCAGTCCAACTACGGCATGGCCAAGCTCGGTCTCTACGGGCTGACCCGCACCCTCGCGCTGGAAGGCCGCAAGAACAATATCCTGGTCAATGCCATCGCACCTACCGGTGGCACGCGAATGACCGAGGGCCTTATTCCTCCGCAAGTCTTCGAACAGCTCAAGCCCGAACTGGTCAGCCCGCTGGTGGTGTACCTGGCCAGCGAGCAATGCCAGGAGACATCCGGACTGTTCGAGGTTGGTGGCGGCTGGATGGGGAAGGTGCGCTGGGAGCGCAGTCTGGGTGTCGGGTTCGATCCGAAGGCGGGCTTCGATGCCGAGGACGTCGCGTCCAACTGGCTGGAGATCTGCGATTTCGAGAATGCCGCGCACCCGGCCGACAATATGGAAGCGCTGAAGGAGATGATGGCCAACCTACAGAAGCATGCCGGCTAAGCTGGAACGAGTCGGTCCGGCTGCCGGGCGCGAATATCGCGCCCTTGGCTTTCGTCCGGCTTGAGCGAATCAGCCAGTGGCTGCGGTCATCGCGGTGGCTGGCAGCAGGCGCAAGGCCTTTGCTCGAGCCTGGGCGAGATCGCGGACGTAATACAGCTGCCCTTCGAGCAGGTGGATGCCGGCGCGGCGCAGCTTGAGCCTCACTCGGGCGTTGCTGCCGCAGAGAATCAGCGCGATATCCTGCTTTCGGTAGTCCAGCAGCACGTTTTCCAGCGCCGCCAGGGCGGTCATGTCCAGCGTCGGCACGCCACTGATATCGACGATGACGATTTTCACGTCCGGATTGAAGCGCCGCAGTACGCTCAACGCCTTCTCCGCCGCACCGAAGAACAGCGGGCCGCGAATCGCGTAGGCTGCGACGTGCTCGGGCAGATCCTGTAGCAGCTGGCTCTGGCCCTGACGCAGGCTGGTGGTATCGGTCAGCTCGCTCATGCGCTTGATGAACAGCCCCGAGGCCAGCAACAGGCCGACCCCCACCGCCAGGACCATATCGAACAGTACTGTCAGGATCAGACAGGTCAGCAGCACCAGCACATCGCTGCGGGGCGCGATGCGCAGCGTCTTGAGCACATGGGGTGCTTCGCTCATGTTCCAGGCCACCATGAGCAGCAGTGCCGCCAGGGCGGCCATCGGCAGATAGCTGAACAGCGGTGCCAGCCAGAGGATCGCTACCAGTACCACGCCGGCGTGAATGATCGCCGCCAGGGGTGAGAAGGCGCCGGCGCGCACATTGGTAGCGCTGCGGGCGATGGCAGCGGTGGCGGTGATACCGCCG
>DPSI01000154.1 GCA_003527165.1 Pseudomonas sp. | reverse complement strand
GTGTGGCCTTTTAGCTTTCTATTCGCGTAGGTCGTGTGTGCGGCCGAATAAATTCGGCCCTACGGGGGGGCCGACCTCGGGGCAAATGCTTTGGGTTTCGGGCAGACTGCGGCATGCTTCGCCGCGGGGCGCGCCTCCTACAAAAGCGATGTGCCGTGTGGCCTTTTAGCTTTCTATTGCGTAGGTCGTGTGTGCGGCCGAATAAATTCAGCCCTACGGGGAAGGCCCGACCTCGGGGCGAATGCTGTTGGCTTCGGGCAGAGCTATGGCCTGCTTCGCCGCGGGGCGCGCCTTCTAGAAAGCGATGTGCGGTGTGGCCTTTTAGCTTTCTATTGCGTAGGGCGTGTGTGCGGCCGAATAAATTCGGCCCTACGGGGGAGGCCCGACCTTGGGCGTATGCTTTTGGCTTCTGGCAGGCGCAGGGCGGGTGCATTCCTCCGGCAATGCCTGGACGGAATGCGCATCGGCGGGTTGCATTCGCCCCAACATGAAGTCGGTCAGCGCTTGATGGTTATCTGCCGGCGTTCGTATTCGACGATGCGCTGACGGTAGTGCTCGATGGTCTGTGCAGTCAGCACGCTGCGCTGGTCGTCTTTCAGTTCGCCGTTCAGCTCCTGCGACAGTTTGCGGGCAGCCGCGACCATCACGTCGAAGGCCTGCTTGGGATGACGCGGCCCAGGCAGACCGAGGAAGAAGCTCACAGCCGGCGTGGTGAAGTGGTCGATGTCATCCAGATCGAACGTCCCGGGCTTGACCGCATTGGCCATGGAGAACAGTACTTCGCCGTTCCCCGCCATGCTTTCGTGGCGGTGGAAGATATCCATCTCGCCAAACCGCAGCCCGCTTTCCAGGATGTTCTGCAGCAGCGCAGGCCCACGGAAGCCATGCGGGTCGCGGGAAATCACATTGATGACCAGCACTTCCTCGACCGGTGGCAAGTCCTGATCGGGCTCGCTCGCCTTGTCTTCATCGTCGCCCGATACCGGGTCCAGCAACGTCGGGACTGGAGCGTCATCATTGGAGAAGTGCAAGTCGCCTTGCTGGGGTTCGCTGGTACGGCGCTTGCCGCTCTCGCGGGCGCTCATCGACGGAAGATCCGTTTCGTCCAGCGATGGCTCGTTGTTGCGGCTCACGACTCGCGGTGGGCCCAGCAGTTCGTTGGAATCGTCATCCTCTGGGAGATTGCTTGCGATATTGCGGTCCAGCTTGAATTTCAACTTGCCCTTGCTACCGCGCATCCGCCGCCAGCCATCGAAAAGAATGCCGGCGATAACAATGATGCCGATGACGATCAGCCACTCGCGCAGACCGATATCCATTAATGCTTAAACCCCTGAAATCGATGATAAAAACGCAGATTCACAGCCGCTGAACAGGCTCTTCTGCGCATCGTAAAAATTGTGCTCTAAACTAGCACGACGAACGGTAGATGTGCACCGCCCGGCGCGGCTCTTTTATTGGTCTCCGTTTACTCTCGATCTTGCCTGGAAACGAGCGCAGCTCAAGCCTCCGCGAGCGCAACCGCTTGTTCCACATCGACCGCTACCAGCCTGGAGCAACCCGGCTCGTGCATGGTCACGCCCATCAGTTGATCGGCCATTTCCATCGCGATCTTGTTATGCGTGATGTAGATGAACTGCACCTTCTCCGACATTTCCTTGACCAGGCGCGCATAGCGTCCAACGTTGGCATCGTCCAATGGCGCATCCACTTCATCGAGCATGCAGAACGGTGCCGGGTTGAGCTGAAAGATCGCAAACACCAGCGCCAGAGCGGTCAACGCCTTCTCTCCCCCTGATAGCAGGTGAATGGTGCTGTTCTTCTTGCCCGGCGGGCGCGCCATGATCGCCACCCCGGTATCGAGTAAATCTTCTCCGGTAAGTTCCAGATAAGCGTTGCCTCCACCGAAAACCTTCGGGAAAAGCGCCTGCAGGCCAGCATTGATCTGGTCGAAGGTCTCCTTGAAGCGATTGCGGGTTTCCCTGTCGATTTTGCGGATGACGTTTTCCAGCGTATCCAATGCCTCGGTGAGGTCATCGTTCTGGGCATCGAGATAGCGTTTGCGTTCCGATTGCTGCTGATACTCGTCGATCGCCGCGAGGTTGATCGGGCCGAGACGCTGAATGCGCGCGCCCAGACGCTCGAGTTCGGCCTCCCATTCCGCTTCCGCTGCTCCGCCAGGCAGCGTCGCGAGCACCCCATGCAGATCGAAGCCATCCTCGTGCAGCTGGTCCTGCAACGCTTTGCGACGCACGCTGAGCGCCTGCCATTCCATGCGCTGCTGTTCGAGCTGGCCGCGCAGCAGTTGCGCCTGCTGCTCGGCCTGGGTGCGGCGTTTCTCGGCATCGCGCAACTCACGATCGGCGTCCTCAAGCGCCAAGCGAGCCAGCTTGAGCTCGTCTTCGACACCCATGCGCCGCTCCAGCAACTCCTCGAGTTTCATGCGCAACTCTTCGAGTGGTGCCTCACCCTCCTCCAAATTCAGATTGAGTTGCTCACGCCGCTCCACGGCACGCTCGAACTGCTGCTCGAGGCGCTCCAATGCCTGGCGAGTCGAGTCATGCTGCGCTTTCAGCGAGCCGACTCGCACAGCCAACTGATGCGCGTGGTCCTTGTGCTGGCGGGCCTCCTGACGGATGCGATCAAGCTGCTCGCGAATGCCGTCGCGGCTCGCCAGCAGCGTCTCGCGCTGCTCGGTATCCAGCGCCATGGCATCGAGCGCATCCTGCAAATGCAACCGGGCCTCGCCCAGTTGCTCGGTCTCCAGAGCGCGCTGCTCGGAGAGTTCGGCAAGCTCTACATCCAGACGACGGCGGCGCAGGCCCAGCTGCTCCAGCTTGGCCTGGCTGGCAGATAAGCGGGCATTCACTTCGCTCTGCTGGCGGGACTGATCCTGATGCTCGCGACGCTGCTGTTCGCGGCGTTCTTCCTGTTCGCGTTGCGCCTCGCGAAGGTGGCTGAGCCTTTCCCCCAACAGTTCCAGGCTCGCCTCGCGCTCGTCACGTTCGGCCTGTAGCCGCTCCAGCTCCTGGCCGCGGGCCAGCAACCCGGACTCGGCCTCTCCAGCTCGCCGGACCCTTAGAAAATGTCGTCCAACCCAGTAACCGTCACGACTGATCAGGCTTTCGCCATCGCCCAGCGAATCACGCCCCGCCAGCGCCTGATCAAGATCGTTTACCGGTCGCACCCGGCCCA
>DPSI01000504.1 GCA_003527165.1 Pseudomonas sp. | reverse complement strand
CCCCAGCGAATCGTTGATGCGCTTGAAACCGTCAAGGTCGATATAGAGGATGGCCATGCGCTTGCCGTTCCGGTCGACCCGCGCCAAGGCCGAATCCAGCGCCTGATGAAAGCCTCGACGATTCAGCAGGCCGGTCAGCGAATCGGTAACCGCCTGGGTTTCCAGCTGCACGTGCAGGTTGCGCACCACTGACATGTCCAAGGCGATAACCACCATCGATCGCTGCTGGCGAGGCAGTGGCGAGGAGGACAAGGCCACCGGCAGCGTGCCGCCATCGGCGGTATATAGCTGCGCTTCGTGCAGACGGTAGGTGTTGCCGCTACGCCATTGATTGTAGAACTCGGTGTCGCGCCAGGCTTCGGGCATCTGCGGGGCGGCCAGATGGTCGACCAATGCCGTGCCCTGCAGGTCATTGATGCTGGTATGCAGCATCTGGGCGATCGCCGGATTGGCGAAGTTGATGTAGCCATCCTCGCCCACCACCAGAATGCCTTCGGCGGCGTTATTCAACACCGAGGCATTGAAGGCACGGGCACTGTCGAGCTGCTGGGTCAGCAATTGCAGGTCGCGCCGGTTGTGTTCGTGGCTGAGCAAGGTGTTGATCTTGTGCTTGAGCACCTGCGGGTCGAAGGGCTTGAGAATGAAATCAACCGCACCCGTCGCATAACCACGCAGCACCGATTCACGCGTATGCGCAATGGCCGAGACGAAAATGATCGGGGTGTAGCGCGTATGCGGGCTACCGCGCATCAGGCGAGCCACTTCGAAACCATCCATGCCCGGCATCTGCACGTCCAGCAATACCAATTCCACATCCAGATCGAGCAGCGCCTGCAGCGCCGCTTCACCGGAATTGACGGTGTGCACCTGCCAGTCGCCATCGCCGAGTAGAGCTTCCATGGCGACCAGGTTTGCCTCGCGATCGTCGACGACCAGCAACGTCCGGGTACGAGGTTGTGATTTGGCTTGTACCCGCGCCATCAGCTGTCTCCCCTGCCCGGTACGCAGTTGATTCCGACTTCGACGGTGCCGGAAAGGGCACCAGTCCGGTATGAACGATGCGTCACATACTTCTCCTTATGGGCTCTCGTGAGGGCCATCAGCACGCTCGAGGCAACGCCGCAGCAACTCGACCAACCTGGCGCTCTCGACCGGTTTGAACAGGACATCGTCCGCACCGGCGGCGATGCTCTGGTCCCGAACGTCCGGATCGTCACCGACCGCCAGTGCCACGATCGGCACCTGACAACCATAGTCGTTTCTGAGCTGACGGATCAGCGCAGGACCGCCATTATCGGGCATGGCCATATCCACAAGTGCCAAGTCGAACGCATCTTCATCGAATCGCTCCAGAGCCTCGGAACGGGTCGTGGCAGGAACCACCTGCAATCCCCGTTCGTCGAGCATGGCGCTGAGGATGTAGATCGCCCGCACATCGGAATCCACCAGCAGCACCCGCTGCCCCAGCAATGGATGCTCCGTTTCATCTATCCCTAGCGCCGCCGATTCAACTGCGGCGGGCTTCAATGCATCTTCCATATGCTCCAGTCCCTCTGTTTTTGACAACGCAACCGATGGATAACGCCGGAGCCGCTGCAGATTCTCCTCCGACAGGGGTTCACGGCTGTTCAATATCACACGCACATCCTTCAGCGAGCGCAGGCGATCCAGCGCTTCGAGCAGATCCAGGCCATCTTCGCCGGGGAGATCGAAGTCGATGATCAGTACCGTGAAACTGTGCCCCGCATAGGCCAGCCTCGCTTCCTCGCTACGCCGGCACTCGGTGACCAGATAGCCTAGGCGCTCGAAATGCTCGCGCACCTGCCGGCGCCGTTCCGCGTCGGTCTCGACCAGCAGCAAGCGTGTCGAACTGGCTTCCTGACGCGCCAAATCGATAAACAAGCGCTCCAGTTCCGACTGAGCCACCGGTTTGAGCAGATAGCGCGAACCATCTTCCGACCAGCCTTGCGGCTGCGGCACACAGGAAATGATGTAAACCGGCGTATCCTGATGCCGGGGATCGGCGCGCAGCATTCGATGAACCTGCCAGCCGCTGATATCCGGTAAGAGGATGTCGAGAATGACCGCGGCGAAACGGTCATGTTCGAGCGCATCCAGCCCCTCTTGCCCGGTGCCGCAGACAACGCTGGGAAAGCCGTGAGACTGCCCGACCTCCGCCACCACCGATGCGAAATCAGCATCGTCCTCGACAATCAGCAGACCGCCTCCCTGGCCGCGGCGCTGCGACGGCCGTAAAGTCCGGACCTCCGCAGTCGCAGCCAGCTTCAGCGGCAATTCGACGGTAAAGCTGGAGCCCTGGCCCGGCGCACTTCTGAGATGGATACCACCACCCAGCACCTCAGCCAGCTGCCGTGCAATGGCCAGGCCCAGCCCAGTGCCGCCGTACTGCCGACTGATCGAGCCGTCGATCTGCTGGAAGGCCTGGAAGATTCGCTCGTGTTGGTCTTCGGCAATGCCGATGCCGGTGTCGGTGACGCAGATCCGCAGCAGGTCTTCGCCGGAGGGATTGTCGGCCGGTGTGCATGCGACGTGGATGTCCACTGAGCCCTGCTCGGTGAACTTCAAGGCGTTGGTGACGAGATTGCGCAGGATCTGTTGCAGGCGAGCGCGGTCGCTGATGATCGATACAGGCACATCCGGGTCGATCCGGGAGGTAAGGGCCAATCCATTCTGCTCGGCCATGGGTTCGAGCCCGGCCACCAGCTCCGCCAGCAGTTCGGCCAAATCAACCGGTTCCGGCTTGATCTG
>DPSI01000591.1 GCA_003527165.1 Pseudomonas sp. | reverse complement strand
CGCGACTGGGTGAACAGATCGAGAATCTGATTACGCAGTTCCGACTCGACTTTCGTTGCCGGGGTGTTGTCGCCCAGCAAAGAGAATGTCTTGCGATCGACATGGAAAGGCATCACCGCCAGGCTACGCCGACTGTCGGCTGGCAAACCCGGCTTTTCGTACTTGATTACGTGCAAGGTGATGTCAGCCCGATAGCTGCCATCGGTTTCTTGGGCCACCTCGTGCACGTCGTAGCGAGAAACCACGCCTCCCGTCTTAAGCTGCAGATCGCCCTGACGGGCCACCTCGAAGCTGCTGGTGTGGGTGGCCTGGTCATCGACACTGACGCTTTGCCGTCCTGATATGGACTGCATGACCTCCTGGCTTTCGATGGTCACGCCTGTCGCCTGACGCAACCCCTGCACCAGCGCATCGGCAATTGCAAGGGTGCGGTTGGCGCCGTAGCCGCTCGCATCGACGGCCTGTTCGGCGGCCGAAACCGGCGCGCCCAGCACTAGCAGCATCAGCCCAAGCGCTTTCAAGAATGCTCGCATGGGAAGCTCCTCAGAAATCGTCGGCAGACATCAGGTCGCGGCTTTGGCTGGTGCCGGCCTGACCGCTGCTGCGATTCTGTGGCAGCTGGGCGCTCTGAGTGGTACGGGTCGGCTTGAAATCGCGCATTGCGCGGGCGTTCTGCTCGCTCAGCGGATGCCAGATGTAGACGACACCGTTGATCTCGTTACCGTACTGAGGATGTTTTGCAGTCCAGCGCATCAACTGCCGTGTTCCGGGCAAATCCGAGATGCTTCCTCTGGCGGCGATCTCGTTGTTGATTGTCTTGACCAGTTCCATACGTGTCTCTTCCGACTGCACCACGTTGTCCTGCTCGAGCGTAGCGATTCCATCAGTAGTCTTGCGGCTGCTGCGGACGGTTTCCAAGTCCGCAGTGCCAGTGGAGTTCAGCATATAAGCGAAGTTGGCGTAGGCATCGGCTTGGGCGTATAGAAATGCACCCTTGCGGGCATCCATTTTCTGTGAGAAATCGGAACCGGAGTAGCCGGTTCCCGCCTGCCCGAAGGAGATCAGCACCGGATATCCGTTTTCGTCAAACATTTTACGGATACCAAACTCCTTGATCAGCGCCTGCTTGTCAGCTGCAAACTGGTCACGTAGCGGGACGGGGCTTGCCCGTTCCGGATTGGGGGCCATATCGCCGCGACTGTTTTTCATGTCATACACGAACTGGCGCATCTTGTCGGAGGAGACGACGACGACCGCGATAGCGTGATTGCCGTCCGCATCGTGGGCTTCAAAAGTTTTTACCGGCACCAGACCTGTCAGGGAGGCACGCGCGTTGATGGCGATGTTTTCGCTGATTGAGTTTTCGAACAGCCGCGCGCGTTTTTCCGCCGGAGCGGCCTTAAATTCCTCCGGATCGATACCTAGTTCGCGCAATTGCTCGTCAAGCATGCCTCCTGCCAGCGCCATGGCCTTATCCAGTAGCTCGGCCAGCTTATTGGTGTTTCGAAGCTCTTCCGGCTCAAAGGTTGGCATCTGTGATCTGTCGCCGCGGGCATCAAAAAAACGGCTGACAGTTTCCGCGCGGGCACGGATCCCTTCCCACTCGATGAATTGGCCCTGAGCGCCCATAAGCGCTTCCTTGTACGCCATGATGCGATGATCAGCCCAATCGCGACTGTCCGGGTTGGCCTTGACTACGCCAAAGCCCTGACCGAGAAAGACCTCGCCTCGCTCCGACTTGGCCGCCAACCCGGCGCCGGCACCGTTGAGCCAGTCGTCTACCTGCTCCATCAATTCAGTACCGGGATCCATCGACTCAGGGACGGAAACGGCAGCGATTTCTGCTTCAAGCGCATCCTGGTCGGCGCTCGGCAGGCTCTGCATGGGCGAGACAGGGGACTGCGAGGGCTGAGTCTCTGCTAAGGCCTGAGCTACAACAGGCAACGAAAAGCTACTGATGGTGGCGAAGGCCAGGGCAATAGCTGTCTTGATGAACGTCATTTTCATCGTGTCTTCCTTTGATTTACCAGGAGGTGCCCTTGGCACTGCCAAGCTTGCTGATCTGTTCTTCGCCTTCCCACACGGCCAGGCCGTTCTGCAGGTCGCTCAGGGTCATCTGGAAGTAGTACTCGACCAGCTCCTTGTTGCCATCGACGCGGTTGTTGCGCTGCAGGATCTTGCCGGACAGGCTCATGTTCGGAGCGGCGAGCTTCTGCTGGACCAAGGTCGAGCGATCCACCTTGCGCGACTGGCTGAGCTCGGAGAAGGCGGTATTCATCTGGTCCTCTGCACCGTTCAGACCGATGGCCGTGGTGACCATGACCTTGCCGCTGCGCAGCAGCTCGACCCGGATCTTCTTGACCAACTGATCGGTATCGATGCGCTGCATGGTGTCGTTCAGTACGCTGGAAACCACCATGATGTGTTTCTTGCCGTCATTACGCTCGACCGCGCCGGACTCCAGCATGGATTGAGTTGCCGCTGCGGCGGCCTGCTCGAAATCCGCGGCACTGAGACCCAGGGTTATCGGGCGGTCCATCGACGAGGACGAAAGCAGCTGTGTCTGCGGCGCGCAGCCTACGGTTAAGCCCAACAGGGCGGCCATTCCGGCGGCCCGAAAGAAGGCGGACGTGGACTGGATATTCATGGATTGCTTCCTGAGGTATGTGTATTGACGTTGGCTGGGGTGCTGATATCTAAGAGGTGGATTCGATAACCAACTGCTTTAGGTGATGGGGCGATGCGGTCGAGCGAGTGACTGATCTGAGGACGCAGTTCGAGCCGCTCCCAGCGACCCGCCAGACCGCGAATTTCGAAGCCAGCGGCGTCGAGCCACTCGAAGCGAAAGCGCAAAGTCTGCGGCATGCTGCTGGCGCTATGCAGGCGCACCCCGGCGCGCAGTAGATCGCCCGAGGCGGTTCCCTCCTGCACGCTCTCGATCTGCAGATAACCGGCAGCCCGCGGACCGACCACCAGTTGCGGATGTTCATTATGCGAAAGCGTTGCCTGGCAGCCCGAAACAGCCAGCACGGCAGCCAGCAAAAGGACGTGAATGTTCATAGCACCTCAGGGCTTGTAGCCGGCGATCTGGTAGGCCGGCTGCGTTCCGGGTGCCACGGCCTTGACATAGACGATGGAGAACTGCGAATCCGGCAGTTCGATTTCCAGCGGTGCCTGAAGCCCCGGGCCCTTGATGGTGAGTTTGCGATCGGCCGGTCGGCGCACACGCGCCACCTGCACTTCCTTCGGCAGCGCAGTCCATATGCGGGTGTCGGCGCGGGTGGTGACAGCTTGGTAAATCCCGGCGGCCAGCGCTCCTGCGAGCCCGCCTTCCTTACGCGCCTGATACTGGATCGCACCCTTGGTCAGGGTGCTGATAACGGCCTCGGTGACCTTCAGCGGGAATTCGCGTTTGAATTCGGTTTGCACCACACGATCGATGCTGGCCAGCTGCTCGGTCTTGCCTAAGGAGCGCTTGCCGGAGAAAAGCTCCAGGTGGCTATAGGCCTGCTCACGCAGCTTCAGCTTCGGTAATGCCAGCTGCGAGTATTCCACCTTGTCGTTAACGACGAACAACGGGATCGGGATCAGCAATTCCTCGACCTGAGGGCCCAGGCCATTTTCGAAGATGACCCAAACCGCCGGGTTCAGTTTTTGCTTGCGCCACTTCCCGCGTATCAGATTGTCGACGACCTGCAAATCCGTCTTGACCGCTGGATTCTTGGGATTCATACCGGCCACCCGACGCAGCGAATCTCGCGCCTTGCCCAGATCGTCCTTGTCTGCCCCACCGAGCATGAAATAAAGCCCGTGCAGGTAGTCCGTATAGGGATTGACGAAATCCGGGTAAACCTGCCACTCGGCAAGTTCGGGAAACGCCTGGTAAACGGTTTGCTCAGCCTGATCGCGATCAGGCACAGGGCTGCCGGTGTTATTCGTCGAAACCTGCGCGGTCTTCGCCGCTTCGGCCTGCTTTTGCTTCAACGCCTCGATTTTGCTGCGGAAATGCTCTTCGGCACGGCGCTGACGGTCGGCAGCACGGTTGAACTCGATGCGCGCGTTCTGCGCATCGCTGAGAAAGATGTTATTCAACGCCTTGTAGGTGTTGATCATCACCCCATCGTAAACAGCGGGTGAATAACGATTGAGGTTGTTGTTCACCAAGGTTGAGGTGAGTTTCTCGAACCCTTTGCGTACCAGGTGCTCGGTATCTTCCTCTTTGGCAAGATTTTCCGCGGCATCGAACACTTGGTTGCTCAGCGCGAACTGTCCGCTGGCCGTCAAGGCCGTACCAGCCTGGAGCGACCAGAGCAGCTCCGGCTTGCTGGTGGTGGCAAGGCCACCGGCGCTTGAAAGCGCAGCATCAGCGGCCGCCTGGTAGGCTCCGGAAACGTATAGCTCGTTGAAGTCTGCCGCTTTCTGCGTGGGTGCGAGTGTCTGACAACCACCCGCCAAGGCAAAACAGGCGACCAGCGCCAGGTGTCGCAAAGGAGAAGTACTGCTCTTCATGTCTAACAGGGCCCTTGATCCGTATAGGTCCGAGGGACACCGGGCGGGCAAACGCAGCCCTACCAAACCGGCACCTCTCAGGCCGCCAGCGCAGCGATACCAACAGGAACGACGTGCAGAGCCGCACGAAAGAGGTGAACACAGGGGACGAGCGAAAAACGACCAGCCATCCATGAATTCAACGACGCAAAGAAGCAATCATCCGACTGCCAAGTCATTCCTTTGACTGCGTATGCATACGAAGCGCCAAGCATTCCGATGTAAAACAGCCCACTGCTCTGATAGCACTTTGATATTGCCGCGTTCGGGAGCAGCTGTCCAGTCAGAAATCCGTGTGCCGTTTGTT
>DPSI01000141.1 GCA_003527165.1 Pseudomonas sp. | reverse complement strand
GCGCGCCCCGCGGCGAAAGCAGACCTTCTGCCAGCTCGAAAAAGCAACGCTTCGCCCCGGACGCGCCTCCTGCACAAATAGACGCCCCGCTTTGCTTGTCCATATATTGCTTGAGCTAAATCGAAACTCTGATCAGGAGAGCGGCGCCAAGCCGGAAGCATGTCTGGAAAGCGGACCAGACCTCTGCCTCTCGATCAATGCATTGTTACCGCGCATCGCATTACCGAACGCGCACATCGTAATCGGCAAGGCGCCACGGTTCTTCCGAGCAGCCGGAGTTCACGCGCCAGCAAACAGAAGGCCGCTACCATGTTCAAGCACAAGAAAATCAGACAGGCCACGATGATCCTGTTCGCCACTGCAGTGATCCTGATATTGCCGAATCTGACCCGTCTGATCAGTTAACCACCAAACGAGACGGCGGAGGAAGGCTTATGTATCGCGTGTTTGTGCTGCTGGTGGTGGTGACCACCGGAGCAATCGCCGGCGAGATCGACCAGCCAGCCGCCGTGACGGCATTGCAACGCGCAGACAGCGTCCTGATTGACGTTCGCACCGAGCAGGAATACGCCGAAGGCGCCCTACCCGGCGCGACGCGAATCGAGCCCCAGCATCTCGCCGAGCGCATCGCCAGTGTCGCACCCGACAAGGACACGCCGGTCGTTCTCTACTGCCGCAGCGGCCGTCGCTCGTCTGCCGCACAGGATCGGCTGCAGGAACTGGGTTATAGCCAGGTCATCAATGCCGGCGGTTATCAGGACTTGAAAGCAGTCGTTCCGTCGCGCTAACGGCGCGACATTGCCTCGCCGCATCGCCCATCGGGTCATCTCCCCTTCGCTTATCGCGGAACTAATGCGCAGCAGCGGCTACCGAAAAAGGAGCTACTTCTTCAGCGCCTGGTTGCGCATACCCCGGAGGACTCGACTTGATGAATTGGGATGTGATGTTGAACGAAAGGCTTTGGATCAACATCGCCATAATCGCTGGCGTCACGATTGTCAGCTATCTCGTGCTGCAGACTATTCTGCGGATCATTACCAACCGCCTACGGAAAATGACCAAAGGCTCCAGGAGCGGCTTCGTTGCCATTGCGGCGGAGATGCTCAGCGGCACCAGCCACCTGCTGCTGATCGCCCTCTCACTGTTGATCGCCTTGAAGGTCGTCGAGTTGCCGGATCGCTGGGAATCGGCCATGGCGCATGGCTGGTTCATCGCATTGGCGTTCCAGATCGCTCTGTGGATGGACACCGCCGTTCGCTTATGGATGGAAAGCCTGGGCCGCGACGGCAAGGCGCGAAACCCGGTTACCACCACGATCATCGGCATCATGATCCGCATCGTCATCTGGACCATGATGTTGCTCTCGATCCTGGCCAATCTGGGCGTGGATATCACCGCCATGGTTGCCAGCCTCGGTGTCGGCGGTATCGCCATCGCCCTGGCGGTACAGACGCTGCTCAGCGACATCTTCGCGTCCCTGTCCATCGGCGTGGACAAGCCCTTCGAGATCGGCGACTTCGTCGTGTTCGGTGATGTTGCCGGGAACATCGAGCACATCGGTTTGAAGACCACGCGCATCCGGGCGCTCAGCGGTGAGCAGATCGTCTGTGCCAACGCCGATCTGCTCAAACAGACCCTGCATAACTACAAGCGCATGAACACGCGGCGCATCGTGTTCAAATTCGGCATCACCTACAACACGCCCTCGGACAAAGTGCGCGAGGTTTCGGCGCTGGTGAAGCGGATCATTGATGGTCTGGACAATGCCAAGTTTGACCGTGCGCATTTCCTCGCCTTCGACGACAGTCAGCTCACCTTCGAGGTCGTCTACATCATGCAGGTGTCGGACTACAACGCGTACATGGACACCCAGCAGGAGATCAATCTGCAGCTGCTCGATGGCATCCGTGAGATGGATGTGCAGTTCGCTTTCACGACCCGCAGCGTCGAATTCATCGGCGGCAGCTTTCCAGAGCTGACCGTTGCCGGCGTACCCAAGGAAAAACCCGCCGCCAACCAGGAAACCCGCAGCGCGCTGCCAAACGGCTGACCGTAGCGGCAGCGCCGGCAATGGGGCCGGCGCTGCCGATCGCTCAACTCAACGCAGGCGCATTTGCTTGTGGGTTTCGATCAACTGCGGCACCACGCCTGGGTCGGCCAGCGTCGAGATATCACCCAGGGCGTCGTATTCATCGGTGGCGATTTTGCGCAGGATGCGCCGCATGATCTTGCCCGAACGCGTCTTCGGCAAGCCCGGTGCCCACTGGATCACGTCCGGCACGGCAATCGGTCCGATCTCTTTGCGCACCCATTGCTGCAGCTCCTGACGCAGCTGGTCGGATGGCTCTTCGCCCGCCAGTAGCGTCACATACACATAGATGCCCTGCCCCTTGAGCGGATGCGGCACACCCACCACCGCCGCTTCGGCCACCTTGCGGTGCGCCACCATGGCGCTTTCGATTTCAGCGGTGCCCATGCGGTGGCCGGAGACGTTCAATACGTCATCCACCCGGCCGGTGATCCAGTAGTAGCCATCTTCGTC
>DPSI01000151.1 GCA_003527165.1 Pseudomonas sp. | reverse complement strand
CCTTGCGGGTGTAGACCGGATAACCATCGAGACCCTGGACCTGGCACTGCTTGATCTCGCTGTCCCAATACGCGCCCTTGACCAGGCGCAACGGGATGCGCGCGCCCAGCTCCTTGCCCAGCAGGGTCAGCCAGACCAGCACCGGTAGGCAGCGCTTGGAGTAGGCCTGGATCACCAGACCGAACTCGCCCCAACCGGCGATGGCCGGATCGCGCATCAGCTTTTCGTAGAGTTCCAGCGACAGTTCGAGGCGGTCCGCCTCTTCGGCGTCGATGGTGATGCTTACATCCAGGCGGCGCGCCAGGACCGCCAGTTCGCGGACGCTCTCGAACAGCTCGG
The DNA here is from genome assembly GCA_003527165.1 of Pseudomonas sp. GTDB lineage: Bacteria > Pseudomonadota > Gammaproteobacteria > Pseudomonadales > Pseudomonadaceae > Stutzerimonas. The sequence continues at coordinate 2,291 of DPSI01000151.1, read as the reverse complement.
TGAGCACGCGCTCGCGCTGGGCGACCTCGTAGCGCGGGTGCAGTGCGGACAGCTTGATCGACACCGACGGGCGCGGGCCTGTGCCTACTTGCGGCTCGGCCCCGACGGTTTCCACGGCCTGGCGGTAGTCGGACATGTACTTGTGTGCATCCTCGGCGGTGAGGGCCGCTTCGCCGAGCATGTCGAATGAATAGGTGTAGCCCTTCTCGCGTTCCGGACGGCCGTTCTTCAAGGCTTCGCTGATGCTGCGGCCGAGCACGAACTGCTTGCCCATCAGCTTCATGGCCTGGTTCATCGCGGCACGGATCACCGGCTCGCCGGAGCGCTTGATCAGGCGACCGATGACGTTCTTCGGACGACCATCGGTGTTGTCCGGATCGACCACCTTGCCGGTCATCACCAGGCCCCAGGCGGCAAAGTTGACCAGCACGTTGTCGCTCTGTCCGAGGTGACGCTCCCATTCGGCGGCATTGAGTTTGTCACGGATCAGTGCATCGGCGGTGGCCGAATCCGGCACGCGCAGCAGCGCCTCGGCCAGGCACATCAGCATCAGCCCTTCGTGGGTATCCAGGCTGTACTGGCGCAGCAGCGCATCGAGTGTATCGACGGCGTTATCGCGGCCACGCACCGCCTCGATCAGGCTGCGCGCTTCGCGGCGGATGGCTTCGATGCCCGCCTCGCCGGGATCGGCCAGCTGCAACAGTTCGTTCAGGTAGGCCGCCTCGTCAACGCTGTAGTTGGCGCTGATGGTGGGAAAGAATTCGGCGGCTTTCAGATGGGCGAAATCGCCCTGCAAGACTTGACCGGCTTTGAACATCGCGCCGCCCCTCTCGTGGAGTGTTTGTTGTGTTGAATCAGGCCAGCGGCTCGCGTACGCCAGTGCTTGCGCTGCGGTGGCCACCAAACGGGTAGGGGAATCTAAGGCGAGAGGGTTTTGCGTTGTTGCGCAACTCTACGGAACTTTTACAAAAACCTACGGGCTTGCGGCGCGGTAGAACGACCGTCATGAGCGTTCACTACAGCGGTGCGGAATATTGCCGCCAGATACGAAACGCACCGAAACGGTGCGCTCGGACTGACAAAGCCAGAGCTCACCCCGGGGTAGACCCCAATATCAACCGATGGGGCGTTACGCCAAACCTTGTGGCAGGCGCGACCCGCGGCGAATGCGGCTCACGGACCATAGAGGCGCTGCGTTCAGTCTGCGACAAGGCCAAAAGCTTCGCCCCGAGGGCGGGCCTCCCACAAACGCAGTGGCTGCAGACAAACTCAGTGGCAGGCGCGACCCGCGACGAATGCTGATGTTTGCAGGCTTCAGCCCTCGCTGCGTCTGAGTCGTTTCGGCGTCAGCCCGAGGTAACGACGGGTCGCGGTGGTCAGCGCACTCTGGCTGGAAAATCCGCACTCTTCAGCGATCCGCACCAGCGGCAGCGGGCTTTCGCGCAACAGCCGGGCAGCACGATCGAGGCGGCTTTTCAGCAGATATTGATGAGGGGTCAGACCGACGCTGTCCTTGAACTGCGCATGGAAGTGGCTGGGGCTCAGGCAAACCACCTGCGCCAGCTCTGCGACGGTAATGCGCCGCGCCAGATTACTTTCGATATGTGCGTCGAGTCGGGCGATGTCCAGCGCACCGGTTGGCTGGCGCGTCGATTCTCCGAACACTCGCAGATGCAACGCCCGGAGCAGGACACCACCTAGCGCCCGCGCCAGCAACGGATCGCTGCCGTAGCGCGCCAGCTCGGCGCCCGCATAATTGAGCAGATTTTGGAAGTCGGCATCCAGCGCCGGATAACGCGGAATCTCGAACAGCTGCGCCAACAGCCGCGGGTCGTCGGCACTGAGGTCCTGCTCATCGAGGTCGATGATCAGCATGCGGTTGTCGCCCTTACCGGCGAACTCATGCTCGGCATGGCCCGGCACCAGGCAGGCACGCATACGGCAGACCTCTCCGCCCGAGCCGTCCACTTCGAATTCGGCACTACCCGACAACGACAGGACCAGCTGATGGTAGTCGTGCGCGTGTTCGTGGGCCTTGTCATCGAGGCGAAGCAGACGTGCGTTGAGCATGTGGGGGGCACCTGGGTATCGGCGCACTGTACCGGAGGCGCCCGGCTTTTCCCAGCCAGGCAGAAGCGGGCACGGGTCAGATAGATTGAAATCATTCCGGTGATACCCATCTAAGGAGCATGTACTCGAGACAGGTGCCTCATGAACGACGATAACAATCAGGAATTCGAGCAGAGCGAATCTTCCACCGGGCTGGTACTGCCCGACCAGAACCTGCCGGA
>DPSI01000238.1 GCA_003527165.1 Pseudomonas sp. | reverse complement strand
TGACCTTGCGTCTGGCGGCTTCGGGGCTGCGAAGTTGGGCCGCTTCGCCCTCGTCGAGTACGCCCGCTGCTACCGCCGCAGTAATCGGGTTTTGCCCAGCGGTCGGTTTGAATTGCCCGTTCTTGAACGCCTTGTGCAGCTTCTTCTGCAGCGGTTGCGTGGCGGCCAAGGTGGCGAACGCATCCTGTAGCGCTCCGAAGGCTTCCTGGCTACCGAGCGGGCGATATACGCCTTCGAGAATCTGCTCCAGCGCCGAGTCACCTTCCGGCCGTACGAGAATGGCGGCGACTTCTGCATCGAGTTCGTCGGACGGGCCCTTATGGCGCGCACCGAAGGGGAATACTAATACCTGCAACACGCCGCCAAGCAGACGGTTGGGGAAGTTGGCCAGCGTGCCGGCCAGCGCGTTCTCGGCTTTGCACAGGCAATCCTCCAATGCCCAGCGCAGCAGTGGCGCTTGCTCGGCTGGATGGCCGAGGTCGTGATAGCGCTTGAGCGCAGCGGATGCCAGATATAGATGACTGAGTACATCGCCGAGCCGTGCCGACAGGCGTTCGCGTCGCTTGAGCTCGCCGCCCAGCAACATCATAGAAAGGTCCGCGAGCATCGCGAAAGCCGCTGCAATGCGGTCCAGCGCGCGGAAGTAAGGCCGGGTCAGCTCGGTACCCGGCGCCTTGCCAAACAGGCCGAAGGTCAGCCCGAGCACCAGCGTACTGGCCGTGTTGCTCACTGCGAAACCGATGTGCTGCATCAGCAGGTTGTCGAACTTCTTTACCGCCGCTTCGCGGTCGGGCTCGTGGACCAATTCCATTTCACGCAGGACGAAAGGATGGCAGCGAATCGCACCCTGGCCAAAGATCATCAGGTTGCGTGAAAGGATATTCGCGCCTTCGACGGTGATGGAAATCGGGGCCGACAACCATAGGCGGCCCAGGTAGTTGTTCGGCCCCATGATGATGCCCTTGCCGCCGTGAATGTCCATGGCGTCAGTGACGCATTCGCGGCCACGTTCGGTCAGGTGGTATTTGAGAATGGCCGACAGCACCGAGGGCTTTTCGCCCAGGTCGACCGCATTGGCTGTCAGGATTCGAGCGCTGTCCATCAGCCAGGCGTTGCCGCCGATGCGGGCGAGGGGTTCCTGGATGCCTTCGAACGCCGCCAGCGGCACGTTGAACTGCTCGCGGATCTGCGCATACCGGCCGCTGACGTAGCTGCATGTTTTGGCGGCACTGACGCCGGTGGCCGGCAATGAGATGGAGCGGCCCACGGACAGGCAGTTCATCAGCATCATCCAGCCTTTGCCTATCATGTCGCGTCCGCCAATGATGTCTTCCAGCGGGACGAATACATCCTTGCCCCAGTTCGGCCCGTTCATGAACGCAGCGCCCAGCGGCAGGTGGCGACGGCCGATTTCGACGCCGGCGGTGTCGGTGGGGATCAGCGCCAGGCTGATGCCGAGTTCTTCCTCGTCACCCAGCAGGTGTTCGGGGTCGTAGGTCTTGAAAGCGACACCCAGCAGCGTCGCGACCGGGCCGAGGGTGATGTAGCGCTTCTCCCAGTTCAGGCGCAGTCCGATGACTTCCTCGCCTTGCCATTGCCCTTTGCAGATCACGCCGCTGTCGTTCATTGCGCCAGCGTCGGAGCCGGCATACGGGCCGGTCAGGGCGAAGCAGGGGATGTCGGTGCCGTTGGCCAGACGCGGCAGGTAATGGTTGCGTTGTTCCTCGGTGCCGTAGTGCACCAGTAATTCGGCCGGACCGAGCGAGTTGGGCACCATCACGGTGCTGGCCAGATCGCCGCTGCGCGTGGCCAGCTTCATCACGATCTGCGAGTGCGCATAGGCCGAGAAGCCTTTGCCGCCGTATTCCTTGGGGATGATCAACGCGAAGAAGCCTTCGGCCTTGATGTAGTCCCACGCTTCTTCGGGAAGATCCAGGCGCTGGCCAACATCCCAGTCGTTGACCATGGCGCAGAGCGTTTCGGTGGGCCCATCGATGAAGGTTTGTTCTTCGTCGGTGAGCGTGGCTGTGGGATAGCCGAGGAGGGTGTCCCAGTTCGGCCGGCCGCTGAACAATTCGCCATCCCACCAGACGCTGCCCGCGTCTATGGCATCGCGTTCGGTGTCGGAGATGGGCGGCAGGACCTTTTTGAACCAGTCGAACATCGGCCCGCTGAAATGCTTGATGCGCAAATCCTCGACCAACAGGAAGACGGCAACGGCAACGAGCAGGAGCCAGAGAATGACCATCAACCAGGCCGGCGTTTCGTCGGCGACTCCCATGAATACTAGATACGCGGCCACGGTGGCCAGCGCGGGCACGGGCGAAACCCGTAGATGAGCGATCACGGCGATGCCGAGCAGTAATACGAGCAGCCAGAGCAGGGTCATGAGGTTTTCCTTGTTGAACGGCTGGTGTCCCACTTGAGCATAGGTGTTGGAGACGAATCGATCAGGAACGCTTGATGTCGTTTGGTTTCAAGTAGTGACCGGACCGGACAAGGTGAGCTCTGGAATGACTATGACTAGGTGCGGTGAAACAGTGTGCGGGCTATCGCTTCTAATACGCCCCACCTCTTTGGTTAGGATTCTGTTCCTGTAGGGCCGAATTTATTCGGCCGCAGGTTGCGACGGCCGAACAAGTTCGGCCCTACGGTCCTTTCTTCAAACCGAGAGAGCGGGCCCGTCGCGACCG
>DPSI01000355.1:2214-4967 GCA_003527165.1 Pseudomonas sp. | reverse complement strand
CCCTTCGCCGGGGAAATCCGCATCGGCCAAGTGGGAGTCTGGATGGAGCCGCCGGAGCTGGGCTTCGCCGTGCCGCTGGGCGATATCGAAGTCACCGAGTGCGAGATGGTCAACCAGTTCGTTGGCGGTCAGGGCATCGATCCGCAATTCACCCGTGGCTACGGGCTGGCGTTCGGCTACGCCGAGCGCAAGGCGATGGGCATGGCGCTGGTCGACCGAGCGCTGCGCGGCGCCGAATACGGCGAGACGGCGCAGGGCCCGGCGCAGCAGGAGGAATTCGTCCTGATGCACTGCGACAACGTCGAGGCCGGTGGCTTCGTCTCGCACCTCAAGCTACCGCATTACGTCGACTTCCAGTCCGAGCTGGAGCTGATCCGCAAGCTGCGCCGCGCGCCGGTCGAGGAAACCGCCACGGCTGAGCCCAACGTCGAGGAGCGCCGCGCATGATCGCCACCGTTAACGACCATCAGCAGTCCGCTGCGACGGAGCAGGGCTACAACTTCGCCTACCTCGACGAGCAGACCAAACGCATGATCCGCCGTGGCCTGCTCAAGGCCGTCGCGATTCCCGGCTACCAGGTGCCCTTTGGCGGCCGCGAAATGCCGCTGCCCTATGGTTGGGGCACCGGCGGCATGCAGCTCACCGCCGCGATTCTCGGTGCCGAGGATGTGCTCAAGGTGATCGACCAAGGCGCCGACGACACCACCAACGCGGTGTCGATCCGCCGTTTCTTCGCGCGCACCGCGGGCGTCGCCACTACCACCCGCACGCCTGACGCGACGCTGATCCAGACCCGCCACCGGATTCCGGAAACGCCGCTGCGCAACGACCAGATCATGGTCTTCCAGGTGCCGATCCCCGAGCCGCTGCGCTTCATTGAGCCGTCGGAGAGCGAAACGCGGACCATGCACGCCCTTGAGGACTACGGGGTCATGCACGTGAAGCTCTACGAGGACATCGCCACCTTCGGCCATATCGCCACCAGCTATGCCTACCCGGTGACGGTGGACGGCCGCTACGTCATGGACCCGTCGCCGATTCCGAAATTCGACAATCCCAAGCTGGACATGAGCCCGGCGCTGATGCTGTTCGGCGCCGGTCGCGAGAAGCGTCTCTACGCCTTGCCGCCCTATACCGACGTACGCAGCCTGGACTTCGAGGATCACCCCTTCGCCATTCAGGCCTGGGAGCAGTGCTGCGCCTTCTGCGGCAGCGACAGCTCCTACCTCGACGAACTCATCGTCGACGACACCGGAACCAAGCAATTCGTCTGCTCGGATACCGACTACTGCACGCAACGCCGCGACGCCCAGGAGGCCGCCGAATGAACGCCGCGCTCGATCTGCAACAACCCGCCAGTCGCCTCGACCAGCCTTTGCTGTCAGTCCGCGGGCTGACTCGCCTGTACGGGCCGGATACCGGCTGCCAGGGCGTCAACTTCGACCTCTACCCGGGTGAGGTGCTGGGCATCGTCGGCGAGTCCGGTTCCGGCAAATCCACGCTGCTCAGCCTGCTGTCCGGGCGCTGCCCGCCTGACCGGGGTTCGGTGAGCTACCGCGGCCGGGACGACGCCTGGCTCGATCTGTATGCGGCCAGCGAGGCCGAGCGCCGCAGCCTGCTGCGCACCGAGTGGGGCTTCGTCGAGCAGAACCCGCGCGACGGCCTGCGCATGGGCGTTTCGGCCGGCGCCAACATCGGCGAGCGGCTGATGGCCCAGGGGCAGCGCCATTACGGCCAGTTGCGTCAGGCCGGGCTGGACTGGCTGAGCCAGGTGGAAATCGACCCGGCCCGCATCGACGATCTGCCGCGTATGTTTTCCGGGGGCATGCAGCAGCGTTTGCAGATCGCCCGCAACCTCGTTTCCGGGCCGCGTCTGGTGTTCATGGACGAGCCCACCGGCGGCCTCGACGTCTCGGTGCAGGCACGCCTGCTCGACCTGCTGCGCGGGCTGGTGCACGAGCTGGACCTGGCGGTCGTCATCGTCACACACGATCTGGCGGTCGCCCGTTTGCTGGCGGATCGGCTGATGGTCATGCGCCGCTCGCGGGTAGTGGAAACCGGCCTCACCGACCAGATTCTCGACGACCCGCAGCATCCCTATTCGCAGTTGCTGGTGTCTTCGGTGCTGCAGCCATGAGCGGGGTCGATCGGCTATCGCACGCCATTTCGCCGCTATCTATTCAGTCCATTCTCGGTGATCGCTCATGAACCGCCCGATCGAGGTCCGTGACCTCCGCAAATCCTTCACACTTCACCAGCAGCACGGCGTAACGCTCGATGTGTTGCGTGAGGTCAGCTTCACCGTGGCGCCGGGCGAGTGCCTGGTGCTGCATGGGCGTTCCGGTGCCGGCAAGTCGACGCTGTTGCGCTGCCTGTACGGCAACTACCTGGCCACCGGCAGCATCCGCCTGCACCACCGTGGCGAGCCGCTGGAGCTGGTCGGCGCCGAGCCTCGACAGATGCTGGCGGTCCGCCGCGAAAGCCTCGGCTATGTCAGCCAGTTCCTGCGCGTGATTCCGCGCGTGCCTTGCCTGGAGGTGGTGATGGCGCCGGCGTTGGCGCGAGGTTGGAGCCGTCAGGAGGCTCAGGCCCGTGCAGAGAGCCTACTGACCCGGCTGAACATCCCGGAGCGGCTCTGGCAGCTGGCGCCGGGCACCTTTTCCGGCGGCGAGCAGCAACGGGTGAATCTGGCGCGTGGCTTCATGGTGCAGTGGCCGGTGCTGCTGCTGGACGAGCCGACCTCGGCGCTGGAC
>DPSI01000355.1:1484-2027 GCA_003527165.1 Pseudomonas sp. | reverse complement strand
CTGCTGCTGGACGAGCCGACCGCGTCGCTCGACGAAGCCAATTGCCAAGTGGTGCTGGAGTTGATCGCCGAAGCCAAGGCCGCCGGGGCGGCACTGATCGGCATCTTCCACGACCGTGCCATACGCGAGGCGGTCGCCGACCGCTATCTGGACATGACCACCGAGGAGCATCGCCATGCCTGCTGAGCTAATATTGAGCAATGCCCGTGTGGTCACGGCGGATCGGGTGATCGACGGCACGCTGGTGATTCGTGACGGGCTCATCGCCGCGCTGGACGAGGGCCGCAGTCAGCTGCCGCAAGCCCAGGACCTGGGCGGCGATTACCTGATACCGGGCCTGGTCGAACTGCACACCGACAATCTGGAAAAGCACATGACGCCTCGCCCGGGTGTCGACTGGCCCTCGGCCTCGGCAGTGCTGACCCATGATGCGCAAATCGTTGCCGCGGGCATCACCACGGTGTTCGATGCGCTATCCATCGGCGACATCAACCCGCGCGGCAAACGCATGCAGCAGCTACCGGCCATGCTCGACGCCATTTT
>DPSI01000355.1:0-1393 GCA_003527165.1 Pseudomonas sp. | reverse complement strand
TGGAGACACCCGCGCTGACCATCGCCTCCATCTGCGTTGCGAGGTCTGCCATCCGGATGCGCTGCCGGTGTTCCGCGATCTGGTGGAGCACCCGCTGGTGCAGTTGGTGTCGGTGATGGACCACTCGCCAGGCCAGCGCCAATTCGCCCAGACGGAGAAGTATCGCGAGTACTACATGGGCAAATACCACCTCAACGCGGCGGAGATGGATGCGTTCAGCGGCCAACAGGTCGCTAATTCCTGTCAGTACAGCGACCGCCAGCGCCGTGCCATCGTCGAGATCTGCCAGGCGCGCGGCCTGGCGCTGGCCAGCCACGACGACGCGACCCTCCCGCACGTCGAGGAGTCGGCCGGCTTCGGCATGGCCATCGCCGAGTTTCCCACCACCTTCGAAGCGGCGCAGGCCAGCCATGCCCGTGGGCTGAAGGTGCTGATGGGCGCACCGAACATCGTTCGCGGTGGTTCGCATTCGGGCAACATTGCAGCAGCTGATCTGGCACGCCACGGTGTGCTGGACATACTCTCCAGCGATTACTATCCGGCCAGTCTGTTGCAGGCGGCGTTTATGCTTTCTGCGCTGGGCAACGACTATGACTTGCCCAAGGCCATCGCCGCGGTCAGTCTGGCGCCGGCTCAGGCAGCGGGCCTGGACGACCGTGGCGAAATCCGCCCCGGTCTGCGTGCGGATCTGCTGCAGGCGAGCGACAGGCATGGCCAGCCGGTGGTCCGACAGGTATGGCGGCAAGGCAGAAGGGTATTTTGATGACGGGGCGATTGATCTATCTAATGGGCCCATCCGGCGCCGGCAAGGACAGCCTGTTGCTGGCGGCCAGCGAGCCGTTGCGCGCGCGCGGGTGCCGGATCGCCCGGCGCGTCATCACCCGATCCGCCGAGGCGGTGGGGGAGGAGGCCCTGGCGGTGAGCGAGGCGGAGTTCGAGCAGTTGCGAGCGACCGGCGCCTTCGCCCTGCATTGGCGGGCCAATGGCTTGCACTACGGCATTTCCCGAGAAATCGACGATTGGCTGGCGGCGGGCCAGGATGTGCTGGTCAATGGCTCGCGCGGCTATCTGGCCGAGGCGCGCCGGCGTTACCCGCAGCTGCAGGCGGTCCTGCTTACGGTGGCGCTGCCGGTGCTGCGTCAGCGGTTGCTGGCACGGGGACGTGAATCGCTCGAGGAAATAGACGCACGGCTGGCCCGCAACGACCAGTTCCAGACAGCGGGGCAGGGCGAGGCGCTGCTATTGGACAACTCCGGGGCGCTAGAGCAAAGCGTGCAGCGCCTGTTGCAGCTGATCGACCAGGCTCCCGCATGCGCCTGACCATCCTCGGCAGCGGCAACGCCCGTCAGGTGCCGGTGTATAACTGTGATTGCATCGCCTGTCGCGCCGCCCA
>DPSI01000392.1 GCA_003527165.1 Pseudomonas sp. | reverse complement strand
AGAAGTGATGGTTCTGGCGGCGATACCCGCCATATCGGCATTCATCGGCACAACCCAGGTCGGCTGGAGCATCGGCGGTGGGGAAGCGGTGAAGCTCACCGAAAGCAGCGCATTGCAGCTCACCCTCCTGTCCTATCTGGCAATGTTGGCCGGTGTCGCGGTAATGGGCGGGTTCATCCACTGGATGTCACGCACCTATGACGCCAGCCCGACCCTGGTGCAGTGCATCGTTTTCGCGGCTTATACCGCCACGCCTTTATTCGTCGGTGGCCTGGCCGCGCTCTATCCGCACATCTGGCTGGGAATGGTCGTCGGTACGGCAGCGATCTGCTACACAACCTACCTGCTCTATGTCGGATTGCCGACTTTCATGAACATCCCCTCTGATGAGGGTTTCCTGTTCTCCAGTTCCATCCTCGCCGTCGGCCTGGTCGTACTCGTGGCGATCATCGCGCTGTCGGTGATCATGTGGGGCATGGGAGTCGGCCCGATCTACGTACGCTGATCTGCCTCTCAACACAGCCGGCGAGACCCGTTTCGCGCCGGCTAGCCCTTCCCGTTCATCCTGACAGCACCTCCCTTTCCTGTTTCGTCAGCGGCCATGGTTTTGAATCCCTGTCGCGCTTGAGCGTCTATACCAGCAACAGCTGCGCTCAAGCATCGGCATCAGGAGGCACCATGACCCCAGAATTCATCAGCTTGTTCACCCGGCCGGACCGCGCCTGGGAAACCATCCGCCAAAAGGAAGACGCCCACAGCCTGCACTATCTGATGCACTTGCTCTTGCTGGCCCTGATTCCCAGCGTGTGCCTGTTCATTGGGGTCACTTTCGTGGGATGGAGCCTGGTGGATGCGGAGCGCGTAAGGCTCGACTTCGCCAGTGCTCTGCAGCTGTGCCTGCTGCTGTACGTCACGATCATCATCGGCACCGTGATCATGGGGTTCTTCGTCCGCTGGATGGCTCGAGCATTCGAAGTGCGGCCGAGCCTGAACCAGTGCATCGGCTTTATCGCTTACGTGATCACGCCCTTCCTTGTCGCTGGCGTGACCGGCCTGTATCCGAACCGCTGGTTTGCGGCCATCGTCCTGCTGATCGCCGGCATTTACTCCACCTATTTGCTGTTCACCGGTCTGCCCGCCTTCATGCGCCAGCGCAACTCGCAAAGTTTTCTCTACGCCAGCTCGATCTGGGGTGTCGCGCTGCTCGTGCTGGTAACGGTACTGGTCAGCATGATTCTGTTCTGGACCCTCTCGCTCGAGCCGAACTACGAGCGCACCGTCGACCAAAACCAGAGCTATGGCACGCAAGAGGAACGTCCGCAGGAAGAGCCCGGCGGTCTCTGAACGGTTGTCAGCCTGGCGCATTGCGGCATAATTCCGGGCTTCTTCGGAGGCCCTTATGCCCGAACAGCTTCACGCCCGTGTCGAAGCCTGCTACCAGCAGGCCGAGGCCTTCTTCAACACGCGCTTCGAGCGTCCGCAAGTGAGCTTCAAACTGCGCGGACAGAAAGCCGGCGTCGCGCACCTCAACACCAACCTGCTGCGTTTCAATCCGCAGCTGTACCGGGAAAACCGCGAACACTTCCTCAAGCAGACCGTGGCCCACGAGGTCGCGCATCTGGTTGCTCATCAGATGTTTGGCGGCCGGATTCGCCCCCATGGGGAGGAGTGGCAGCTGATCATGCGGGGCGTTTATGAACTGACGCCCGATCGTTGCCACACCTACGAGATCAGCCGCCGGCAAGTCAGCCGCTATATCTATCGCTGTGCCTGTGCCGATCAGGACTTCCCGTTCACCGCGCAGCGCCATGCACTGGTTAGCAAAGGACGGCGTTACTTTTGCCGCCGTTGCCGCGCCACACTGGTATTCAGCGGCGAGCAACGGGTCGAGTGAGTCTGGCTGCCCTACGCTAAAGGCTTCTGGCCCGCCAGGCCGCGATCACGGATAGCGCAGCGAGGACGGCCATCAGCGGTAACCATCCCGCGTGCTCCCAGACGTAGCCGGCGGCATAGCCGACCACACTCGATCCCAGATAATAGGCACAGAGATACAGCGCCGATGCCTGCGCCTTGGCACCCTTGGCATGCACGCCAACCTGGCCGCTGGCCACGGCATGTGCGGCGAAAAAGCCCAGCGTGAAGAGCGCCAGGCCGATCACGATCGCAACCAGCCAAGGCGTTGCACACAAGCCCACACCCAACAGCATCAACCCCACACCGCCCTGGAGAACAGCTCTGGCCCCTAGACGTGGAACCAGCCGCCCCGCCCAGCCAGCACTCAGAATCCCCGCCAGATACACCACGAACAGCAGACCGATGACCGTCGAAGACAGACCAAATGGCGCTCCGGCCAGTCGGAATCCGATGTAGTTGAACAGCGCGACGAAGCCACCCATCAGCAAAAAGCCCTGCAGGAACAGGTTGCGCAGGATCGGGTTGTTCAGGTGCTGAGCGAAGTTGGCTAGCAGCCCGCGCAGCGACAGAGGCTGGGCCTTGAAATGACGCGATGCCGGCAGCAGCCAGACGAACGACCCCAGCGCCACCAGCCCCAGCCCGGCAATTCCGCCCAGCGCCAATTGCCAGCCACCGATATCGCTCAACAGACCCGACAGCAGTCTGCCCAACAACCCGCCAAGGGCGGTCCCGCCGATATACAGGCCCATCGCCGCGGGCAACGACTCAGGATCGAATTCTTCACCGACATATGCCATCGCCAAGGCCGGCAATCCACTGAGCGCAAGCCCCAGCAAGGTCCTCAATACCAGCAGCAGCGTCCATGATTCCGCCGTCACGCACGCGAGGCCAAGCAGGCAAGCCAGCGTCAGGGCCAATCCCATGACAGGCTTGCGCCCCCAGCTTTCCGCCAAGCCTCCGGATACCAGCAGGCAGAGCGCCAACGACAAGGTGGTCAACGACAACGCCAAACTGCTGTTGGCTGCCGACACGGAGAAGTGCGAGGCCAGCAGCGGCAGCAAAGGCTGTACGCAATACAGCATGGCGAAGGTGGCGAAACCGGCGCAGAACAGTGCCAGGGTAGCGCGGCGATAGGCAGAGGTACCGCGCTTGAGATGAGTGCTATCGAGCGAGTCAGTAGGCATGCATTTACCCATACGCCCGGTTACTGGAACGGGCTTGAAAAAAAGCCGCGCAGGCTAACACAGCCACAGCGGTCCTATGCGCCAACACGGCAAGCGGGCAACCGTAGGCGGTTATGTATTCGCACTACGGTTATCAATCGACTTCAGCAGACCTCCGGCGGATCAAGGCGGCGCTGGGCGGCGCTGGGCGGCGCTGGTCGGATAGTTGAGCCAGATCAATGGAAGCGTCATCAATCCTTATAACCAGAGTTTAGGAGACGAATGACTTTGAATAAGCCGTCAACGCTTCCTAGACTCAGCACAACAGTCGTAGATACAAGGTGAACGCAGTGCCGCATGACACCGATCCCGCCCAAGTAGGCAAGCCGGAAGAAACGAGGCTGTTCGTCTTTCTGCT
>DPSI01000139.1:2570-2851 GCA_003527165.1 Pseudomonas sp. | reverse complement strand
TTGCCGACCGCGACCAGTTGCGGGTCGATGACCTACATGCCTTCTACGGCGAATCCCATATTCTCCACGGCGTCGACCTGGTGGTCGGGCGCGGTGAGCTGGTCACGCTGCTCGGCCGTAACGGTTCGGGCCGCAGTACCACGTTGCGCGCGATCATGAACATGGTTGGTCGCCGCACTGGCTCCATCGTGATCAACGGCAACGAGACCATCGGCATTCCCGCCCACCAGATTCCCAGACTGGGTGTCGGCTACTGTCCTGAGGAGCGCGGCATCTTCGCC
>DPSI01000139.1:0-2374 GCA_003527165.1 Pseudomonas sp. | reverse complement strand
AGGAGCGCGGCATCTTCGCCAGCCTGAGCGTTGAGGAAAACCTCCTGCTGCCGCCGACCGTGCGCAGCGGCGGCATGGGCCTGGACGAACTCTACGAGATGTTCCCCAACCTCTACGAGCGACGCTTCAGCCAGGGCACGCGGCTGTCCGGCGGTGAGCAGCAGATGCTCGCCATGGCGCGCATTCTGCGCACCGGCGCTAATCTGCTGTTGCTCGACGAGATCACCGAAGGCCTGGCCCCGGTGATCGTGCAGAAGCTCGGCGAGGTATTGATCAAGCTGAAGAAACGGGGCCTGACTATCGTGTTGGTGGAACAGAATTTCCGCTTCGCCGCACCATTGGCCGACCGTCATTACGTGATGGAGCACGGGCAGATCATCGAAGAAATCAGTGCCGCAGAGCTGGATTCGAAAAAGGAGTTTTTGAATAGCTGTCTGGGGGTCTGAGCGCCCTCGCCATGGGAGCCTGCCGGTCCGCAGTGTACGCCGGCGAGTACATCAACAAAGGCCACAACAACAAAAACAATCACAGTGGGTGAATATGAAAAGTCTCAAGAAAACCGCAGCCGCCGTTCTCGTTTCCAGCATGATCGCCAGTGCCGCGCAGGCTGAAATCAGCAATGACGAAATCCGCATCGGTTATCTCGCCGACATGTCCGGAACCTACCGTGACCTGTCCGGCCCGGGCGGGCTTGAAGCACTGCAAATGGCCATCGAGGATTTCGGTGGCAACGTCAACGGCAAGAAGATCGTCACCTTCAACGCCGATGACCTGAACAAGCCTGACGTCGGCGCCAACACCGTGCGCCAGTGGATCGACGAGCGTAACGTCGACATGGTGACCGGCATGGTCGCCAGCTCCGTGGTGCTGGCGGCGGCCAAGGTGGTGGAGCAGGGCGGCAAGCTCGCGCTGATCTCCGGCGCGGCGGCGTCGAGCATCACCAACGAATACTGCTCGCCGAGCCACATTCACTGGACATACGACACGTTCGCGCTGGCTAACGGTACCGCCAATGCGGTGCTCAAGGATGGTGGTAAAAGCTGGTTCATCCTGACCGCGGACTACGCCTTCGGCCATTCCATGGAAACCGACATCACCAAGGTAGTCGAGGCTGAGGGCGGCAGCGTGGTCGGTGCCGTGCGCCATCCGTTCCCGAGCAGCGATTTCTCCTCTTACATCCTCCAGGCGCAGGGCTCCGGTGCCGAGGTGGTGGCCCTGGCCAATGCCGGTGCCGACACGGTGAACTCGCTGAAGACCGCCAGCGAATTCGGCGTGACCCAGTCCGGGCAAAAACTCGCCGGCATGGTGGTGTTTCTCAACGATATCCACGCGATGGGCCTCGACGTTACCCAAGGACTGATGTTGACCACCGGCTGGTACTGGGACATGAACGAGGAAACCCGTGCCTGGGCCAAGCGTTATTACGACCGCGTCGGGCGCATGCCGGGCATGGTGCCGGCCGGCATCTACTCGGCAACCATGCACTACCTCAACGCTGTCAAGGAAACCGGCAGCGACGATGCCAAGGTCGTCCGTGCGCAAATGGCTAAGACACCGGTCAACGATATGTTCGCCAAGAACGGCATGATCCGCGAAGACGGACGCATGGTTCATGACATGTATCTGGTAAAGGTCAAAACACCTGCCGAATCCAAGGGCGAGTGGGATCTGTACGAGATTGTCAGCACCATCCCGGGCGAAGAAGCCTTCCGGCCGATGGCTGAAAGTCAGTGCCAGAAGCTGGCGGCGAAGAACTGACGGGCTCGAGCCACGCCTTTACCCGGCCGGCTCTCGCCAGAGCGGCCGGGTGTCCCGGAAATTCTTTGGGTGGTGAATCATGACTCTCGTTTTCGGCGTCCCCCTGAGTGTCTTGTTCGGGCAGCTGCTGCTCGGTCTGATCAATGGGTCTTTTTACGCGCTGTTGAGCCTTGGCTTGGCAATCATTTTCGGGTTGCTGCGCATCATCAATTTCGCCCACGGCGCGCAGTACATGCTCGGCGCCTTTGCTGCGTTCCTCGGGTTGAACTACCTGGGCGTGAATTACTGGATGGCGTTGTTGCTGTCGCCGGTACTGATCGGCCTGTTGGGCATGGGCATCGAGCGCGGTTTGCTGCGCCGCATCGCAGGTGAAGATCATCTGTATGGCCTGTTGTTGACCTTCGGCCTGGCGCTGATCGTTGAAGGCAGTTTCGTCAAGCTGTTCGGTGTTTCCGGTTCGCCATATCCAATGCCAGATCTGCTCAAGGGCGGTCATAACTTGGGTTTCATGTTCCTACCGACCTATCGCGGCTGGGTGATCGTCGCGGCGCTGACGGTGTGCTTCGTGACCTGGTACATGATCGAGCGGACCCGGCTGGGCTCCTATCTGCGTGCT
>DPSI01000588.1:4069-4359 GCA_003527165.1 Pseudomonas sp. | reverse complement strand
TCGGCGAATCCATCACCATCGGTGGCCTGGCCTACGGCAACGTAAGCCCGGAGAGCATCAAGACCAACATCGACAGCCACCTCAGCCCGCTGCTGGTCGGTCAGGACGCCACCAACGTCAATGCCGCCATGCTGCGTCTGGACAAGGCGGCCAAGGGCAACACCTTTGCCAAGTCCGGTCTGGAAAGTGCGCTGCTCGACGCCCAAGGCAAGCGTCTCGGGCTACCGGTCAGTGAGCTGCTGGGCGGAAGGGTGCGCGACAGCCTGGAAGTGGCCTGGACGCTGGCCAGC
>DPSI01000588.1:0-3823 GCA_003527165.1 Pseudomonas sp. | reverse complement strand
GTGGCCTGGACGCTGGCCAGCGGCGATACCGCCAAGGACATCGAGGAAGCCGAGCGCATGCTCGACATCCGCCGCCACCGAATCTTCAAGCTGAAGATCGGTGCGAACGAGGTGAGCACCGATCTCAAGCACGTCATCGCCATCAAGAGCGCTCTGGGTGACCGCGCCAGCGTGCGCGTCGATGTGAACCAGTACTGGGACGAATCGGAGGCGATCCGTGCCTGCCAGATCCTGGGTGACAACGGCATCGACCTGATCGAGCAGCCGATTTCTCGAATCAACCGCGGCGGACAGGTTCGTCTGAATCAGCGCAGCCCGGCACCGATCATGGCCGACGAGTCCATCGAGAGCGTCGAGGATGCCTTCAGCCTGGCGGCGGACGGTGCGGCCAGCATTTTCGCCCTGAAGATCGCCAAGAACGGTGGCCCGCGCGCCGTGCTACGAACCGCGCAGATTGCCGAAGCCGCCGGGCTCGCGCTGTACGGCGGGACCATGCTCGAAGGCTCGGTTGGCACGCTGGCTTCGGCGCATGCCTTCGTCACCCTGAGCAAGCTGACCTGGGGCACCGAATTGTTCGGGCCGCTGCTGCTCACCGAAGAAATCGTCACCGAGGCGCCGATATACCGTGACTTCCAGCTGGACGTGCCGCGCACACCGGGCCTCGGTCTGATCCTTGATGAAGAGCGCCTGGCGTTCTTCAGCCGCAAATAACAGGAGATTGGAAAATGCTGTTCCACGTAAAGATGATTGTGAAATTACCGGTAGACATGGACCCGGCCAAGGCCGCGAAGCTCAAGGCCGACGAAAAGGAATTGGCTCAGGGCCTGATGCGCGAAGGCAAATGGCGTCACTTATGGCGCATCGCCGGCCAGTACGCTAACTACAGCATCTTCGATGTGGCCAGCGTGCAGGAGCTGCACGACACCCTGATGCAGCTGCCGCTGTATCCGTACATGGACATTGAGGTCAATCCGCTGT
This sequence comes from Pseudomonas sp., assembly GCA_003527165.1. GTDB lineage: Bacteria > Pseudomonadota > Gammaproteobacteria > Pseudomonadales > Pseudomonadaceae > Stutzerimonas. The sequence goes on along the minus strand of DPSI01000588.1, from coordinate 2,845 downwards.
GCCGCCATCCGTCCTCGATTCGTGACGACGACAGCTGATCCACCTTTTCAAGGCCGGGCCCGTCCCGGTCAGTTCACCCGTGCGATGACAATTACAAAATGAGGCCTGAGCCATGACTGTGAAAATCTCCAATTCCCTGGAAATTCAGACGTTCTTCAAAGAAGCCAGCGGCTTCAACAATGACCAGGGCAGCGCCCGTCTGAAGAACATCGTCAATCGAATTCTGGTGGATAGCGTGAAGATCATCGAAGACCTGGGAATCACCCAGGACGAGTTCTGGAAAGCCGTGGATTACATCAACCGCCTCGGTGGCCGTAATGAAGCCGGTCTGTTGGTAGCCGGGCTTGGCCTCGAGCATTTCCTCGATCTGCTGGAAGATGCCAAGGACGCGCAGGCCGGTCTGTCCGGCGGCACCCCGCGCACCATCGAAGGGCCGCTGTATGTGGCCGGCGCGCCGATCGTCGAGGGTGAGGCTCGCATGGACGATGGCAGCGAAGACGGCGTTGCTACCGTCATGTTTCTTCAAGGCAAGGTTACTGGTCCCGACGGCAAGCCGCTGGCCGGGGCCACGGTGGACCTGTGGCACGCCAACACACAGGGCAACTATTCCTATTTCGACCAGAGCCAGTCGGACTACAACCTGCGCCGTCGCATCATCACCGATGCCGAAGGTCGCTACCGTGCCCGTAGCATCGTGCCGTCCGGCTACGGCTGCTCGCCGGATGGTCCGACGCAGGAAGTGCTGAATCAGCTTGGCCGGCATGGTCAACGTCCTGCGCATATCCATTTCTTCATTTCGGCACCGGGCCATCGTCACCTGACCACGCAGATCAACCTGGCGGGTGACAAGTACCTGTGGGATGACTTCGCTTACGCGACACGTGATGGATTGATTGGCGATATCCATTTCAACGACGATCCGGAAGCCGCGCATGCCCGTGGGATTGAAGGGCGGTTCGCCGAGGTGGCGTTCGACTTCCAGCTGCAGAAAGCGCCGGCTCCGCAAGCCGAGCAGCGTAGCAGCCGTCCGCGCGCATTGCAGGAGGCATAACGGGGCGGTCAAGTTCCTCCCTCAAGCTGAGCGTAGGGTGGATGACGCCGTTTTCATCCACCGGCTTTTTCGGAGCGGGGCGGCGGATGGGTGAAGCGTCATCCACCCTACGCTCAACCGTTTCAGAGGCACGACCCACAACAAGAGTGATCCGGACACTGTCACGGATATCCAGGCCTGACTTGCGAGGCGACATGAAAGCGCTACTCAGAGATTTCTCCCTCTCCGCGGTCGTCGCCGGTTTTATCGCGACCGTGATTTCCTACGCCGGACCCCTGGTGATCATCTTCCAGGCGGCAAAGGCGGCCGACATATCCCACGACGTGCTGTCGTCCTGGGTCTGGAGCATCTCCATCGGTAGCGGCGTGCTCGGTATCGCACTGAGCCTGCGCTACAAGGTGCCGATCATCATTGCCTGGTCGGCGCCAGGGTCGGCGTTGCTGGTGACCTTGCTGCCCGACATCAGCCTGAACCAGGCGGTGGGTGCCTATCTGGTATCGAGTCTGGTCATTCTGCTGGTTGCGCTGTCCGGCGCGTTCGACAAAATCATCGGCAACATGCCCGCGGCGATATCCGCGGGGATGCTGGCCGGCATTCTGTTTCGTTTCGGTACCGGGCTGTTCGTGTCGGTGAAAGAGCAACCCTGGCTGGTGTTGGCTATGTTCGGTACCTACCTGCTGGTCAAGCGGATGATGCCGCGCTACGCCGTGATGGCGGTGCTGGTGGTGGGTGTCGCGATTGCCCTCGCCAGTGGCGAGTTGCGCAGTGAGGCGCTGGTGATTGGCCTGGCGGTACCGGTCTGGATTACACCGGAGTTCAGCTGGCAGGTGATTCTCGGTGTCGCCTTCCCGTTGGTCATGGTCGCGCTGACCGGGCAGTTCGTGCCTGGCATGGCGGTGCTGCGAAACGATGGCTATCAGACCCCGGCGAGCCCACTCATCAGCAGCAGTGCGCTGGGTACCATGCTGCTCGCGCCCTTCGGCTGCCACGGCTTGAACCTGGCGGCGATCACCGCGGCGATCTGCTCCGGCAAAGAATCCCATGAAGATCCCGACAAACGCTACGTTGCGGGCGTCTCCGGTGGGGTGTTTTACCTGCTGCTGGGAGTCTTCGGCGCCACCCTGGTTTCGGTCTTCACGGCTTTTCCCGCCGCCTTGATCGCGGCGCTGGCCGGCCTGGCACTGCTGGCCGCCATTGGTGGTGCGCTGAACGCGGCCATGTCGGTGCCGGAAGATCGTGAAGCGGCGCTGATTACCTTTCTCGTCACCGCCTCGGGCATGTCGTTTCTTGGCCTCTCGGCAGCCTTCTGGGGATTGATCTTCGGCATCGCAGCGCACCTGCTGCTAACGCTCAGACGATCACCGGCACCCTTGCCGGTCAGCCCGTCCGCATCTTTGGAAGAGGAGCAGCCCGCGCGCTGATTCCGCCGCGGCGGTTCGTCTTCACCACTCAAAACCCATTGTCGCTCCCACTGGTTTCGCCAGCGGGGCGGCGACCTGCACCTCGAAAACAACAAGAACGAGTCAGATCTCATGATAAACAAGCCACAACGCTCTCGTATCGCATTGGCCATCGGTGCCGCGCTTTGTCTCCCTTCGGCATTTGCTGCTGCAGAAGGCTTCATCGATGGCACCACGGCCACGCTGCAGGCCCGCAATTACTATTTCAGCCGAGATTTCTCCGACATCGTCGGTGCGAACCAACAGTCGAAGTCGGAGGAGTGGGCGCAAGGCTTCATCCTCAACGTCAAAACCGGCTATACGCCGGGCACGGTCGGTTTCGGCGTGGATGTGC
>DPSI01000589.1 GCA_003527165.1 Pseudomonas sp. | reverse complement strand
CCCAGCGCCATTGGGTGGCCACCCGAAGCGACGATCAAGGGAATTAGGGGGATCAGCGGCCCATGAGTGCCAGCCAGGTTGGCGGTAGGGTTGAGAAAGCCCGAGACGAGCACCACGAACAGAATCGCCGCGATCAGCATCTCGAAGCGTGCGTTCTCGATGACGAACTCATCGGACAAGCCCATCGGGCCGGCAAAAGCGGCCACTACAGCAGCAACCATGACGATTTTGCCAATGGTCGCCGCCAATGCCGGCACCCAGTCTTCCCACTCGAAACGATAGTCCCGTAATGGCAGGTTCGGTCGCCAGCGCCTCGGCGCCATGATGGTCAATTCGTGATCGAGGTAGTCGGCGCGCGAGGAAAAAGAACGACTGGGCTTATGCAAATCTTGGTAGTTTTGATTATTGTCGGTCATCGGATGCTTTAAAAAAGGTTAGACGGAACAGAAGGCGACCGAGGCCGACCTACCGTGGCTACTCTTTTTTATTTTTATTCTTCGAATGGCTGAAAAACGGCCATAGGCAGGCATCGGGCGTGCTGAGCGCCCGACATTTTTTTAATACTTGTTCGAGACCTGCGCGTTACCGGGCCGATCAGATTCCGTACTGATCGCGGTAGGCTTCTACCGCCGGCAAGTGCTGCTTGAGTTGCTTGTCCTGAGCGAGGAAGTCTAACACCTGAGCCAACGAAACAATGCTTACTACAGGCATACCATAGTCGTGTTCCACTTCTTGAATCGCGGATAACTCGCCCTGCCCGCGCTCCTGCCGATTGAGCGCGATTAGTACACCGGCGGCTTGTGCTTCCTGGGCTCGGATGATCTGCATGACTTCGCGAATCGCGGTCCCAGCGGTAATGACGTCGTCGACGATCAGTACACGACCAGTGAGCGGCGCACCGACCAGCGTACCGCCCTCGCCGTGATCCTTGGCCTCCTTGCGGTTAAAGCACCAGGGCAGGTCTCGTTGATGATGCTCGGCCAGGGACATCGCCGTCGCTGCGGCCAGAGGGATACCCTTGTACGCCGGACCGAAGATCACATCGAAATCGATACCGCTATCCGCGACCGCAGCCGCATAGAAGCGCCCCAGTTGAGCCAGCGCCGAGCCGGTATTGAACAAGCCGGCGTTGAAGAAATAGGGGCTGGTACGCCCGGATTTCAGAGTGAAATCACCGAAGCGCAGAACCCCGCGTTCGATGGCGAAGCGAATGAAGTCGCGCTGGTACGCCTGCATGAAGAATATTCCCGGAAGACACTGGTTTAGCTAATTGCAAAGAGCTTGGGTTATCATACACGCACGTGTTTTTAGGGGCCATTTATGCGGATCATCAGTGTCAACGTGAATGGCATTCAAGCGGCGGCACAGCGAGGTCTCCTCAGCTGGCTGCAAGCGCAGAATGCCGATGTCATCTGCCTGCAGGATACCCGCGCCTCCGTAGTAGAACTCGACGATCCGGCCTACCAACTCGATGGTTATTTTCTCTATACCGTCGATGCGGAAATTCCGGAGCAGGGTGGCGTTGCGCTGTATTCCCGATTGCAGCCGAAGGCCGTGATCATGGGGCTCGGTTTCGAAACAGCAGACCGCTACGGCCGCTATCTCCAGGCCGACTTCGACAAGGTCAGCATCGCCAGCCTGCTGTTACCAACCGGCCGCGGCGGCGACGAAGACCTGAACCAGAAATTCAAGTTCATGGACGACTTCGCCCATTACCTGGACAAACAACGCCGCAAGCGCCGCGAATATATCTATTGCGGCTCGCTGTATGTGGCCCATCAGAAGCTGGACGTGAAGAACTGGCGCGACTGCCAGCAGGCCACCGGCTTCCTGGCGCCGGAGCGTGCCTGGCTCGATGAAATATTCGGCAATATGGGCTATATCGACGCCCTGCGTGAAGCCAGCAGGGAGGGCGATCTCTACAGCTGGTGGCCGGATACCGAGCAGGCGCAGATGCTCAATCTGGGCTGGCGTTTCGATTATCAGATCCTCACCTCAGGCATGCGCCGCTTCGTGCGTAATGCCCGCTTGCCCCGTCAGCCTCGCTTCTCCCAGCACGCCCCGCTGGTGGTGGATTACGACTGGACGCTGAGTCTTTAAGCTGCAAACTGCAAACTGCAAACGAATCAGAATGACGACGGAGGTTGAGGCCCTGCCAGGCCTCTCCTGCTTACTCGCAGCTTGAAGCTGGCCGCTACTTGACGATCCGCCAGCAGAACGGATAACGATAAGGCTTACCTTCATTGGCGCGAATGCCGGCAATTACCACCAGCACCAACGCCACTACGCTGATCAACGCCATGAGCGGGAAGCCGATCAGTATCCAGGCCAGCGCCCCGCAGATCATCAGCAAAATGCTGAAGGTGATCTGAAAATTCAGCGCTTCCTTGCCCTGCTCGTCGACGAAAGGATCCATCTCCTTCTTCAGCTGCCAGACGATCAGCGGCCCCAGCACGTTGCCGATCATCGGCACCAGAAACCAGAAGAACGCCGAGTAGTGACAGAACATGGCCCACTGCCGCGCTTGCGGCGAGGGTTTCGGTACCAGCTCCTGATCAGGCATGGCGCTCTCCTCTGGGTCAGTCGGCGAGCGCAGCCAGTTGCAGCGCGAACAGTTCTTTCATGCCGTCTTGCGCCAGCGCAAGCATGGCGTTGAGCTCTTCCGGCTGGAACGGTGCGCCTTCAGCAGTGCCCTGGACCTCGATGAACCCGCCGGCACTGGTCATCACCACGTTAAGGTCGGTTTCAGCTGCCGAATCTTCCAAGTAATCCAGATCGAGCACCGGCTCGCCCTGGTAGATCCCCACCGAAACCGCGGCGACCATTTGCTTGAGCGGATCGCCGCCCTTAAGTCCACCACGCTTCTTTAGCAGCTTCAGGGCATCGACCAGCGCCACCATCGCACCGGTGATCGAGGCGGTGCGGGTACCGCCATCGGCCTGGATCACATCGCAATCGATGTAGATGGTGTTCTCGCCCAGCTTGGTCATGTCCAGCGAAGCGCGCAGCGAGCGGCCGATCAGGCGCTGGATCTCCAGCGTGCGTCCGCCCTGCTTGCCCCGGCTGGCTTCCCGCTGGTTACGCTCGCCCGTGGCGCGCGGCAACATGCCGTACTCGGCGGTCAACCAGCCTTGCCCCTGCCCCTTGAGGAAACGCGGTACGCCATTTTCGATGCTGGCGGTGCAGATCACCTTGGTATCACCGAACTCCACCAGCACCGATCCCTCGGCATGCTTGGTGTAGTTGCGGGTGATGCGGATCGAACGCAGCTGGTCGGCGGCGCGGCCACTGGGTCGTTTCATGAGGCTTATCCTGCTTCTGGGAAATGGAATAGCGGCCATTATAGAGGCCCCGGCCGGTATAAGGGCCACCACCGAACCAATCGGGGTTCGTCTGCGGCGATCTGACCGAGCCAAGCGGTCACGGAAGACGATGCGCGCAGGCCAATGGCTGGTTTTTCCTTTACAATCCTCCGCCTTTCGTACCGCACCGAGGGTTACCCAATGATCCACAGCATGACCGCCTTCGCACGCGCCGAGCAGGCCGGCGACCACGGCACCCTCAGCTGGGAGATCCGCTCGGTGAACCATCGCTATCTGGAGCCGCATCTACGCCTGCCGGATGAATTCCGAGAGCTGGAAGGCGCGGTCCGCGAGGCGTTGCGCAAGGGATTGTCGCGCGGCAAGGTCGAATGCACGCTGCGCTTTGCCGAGGACGCCACAGGTCGCTCGATGCAAGTGGACAGTGATCGCGCCACCCAGCTGATTGCTGCAGCGGAAAACATCGCCGCGCTGATCAAGCAGCCCGCCCCGCTCAACCCGCTGGAAGTACTGTCCTGGCCAGGTGTACTGGTGGGCGACTCGGCCGATCCTCAGGCGCTCAACAGCGGGGCTCTGCAGCTCTTTCACAGCACGCTGGCGGAATTGAAGAACGGACGCCAGCGCGAGGGTGAAGAGCTGGCCCGCCTGATCAACGAGCGCCTCGACGCGATCACCGAAGAGACCGCCACGCTACGCTCCCAGGCCCCACAAATGCTCGCCGCTCAGCGGCAGAAAATCCTCGATCGCTGTGCCGAAATGCGCGTCGAACTGGACCCGCAACGCCTCGAGCAGGAGATGGTGATGCTCGCGCAAAAGAGCGACGTGGCCGAAGAACTGGATCGCCTCAGCACGCACGTCAGCGAAGTGCGGCGAGTGTTGAAGTCCGGCGGCGCCGCCGGTCGACGTCTGGATTTTCTCATGCAGGAACTCAACCGCGAGGCCAACACCCTCGGCTCCAAGGCGTTCGACACGCGCAGCACCCAGGCGGCAGTAAACCTGAAAGTGCTCATCGAACAGATGCGCGAACAGGTCCAGAACATCGAATAGCAACTACGCCTGGCCTTCGAATAGCGGGACCGCCCGCCCGCCAGGCATACCTCAGTAACCGTACAGAGAACCACATGTCAGCCTCCACCGGTACGCTCTACATCGTTTCCGCGCCTTCCGGGGCCGGCAAGACCAGCCTGGTCAAGGCCCTGCTCGACGCACAACCGCAGGTGCGAGTCTCGGTTTCGCACACCACCCGCCCGATGCGTCCGGGCGAGGTGGACGGGGTCAACTACCATTTCGTCAGCCGCGAGGAGTTCATCGAGCGCCTCGATCACGACGAATTCCTCGAGCACGCCGAGGTATTCGGCAACCTCTATGGCACCTCGCAGCGGTGGGTCGAGCAGACGCTGAACGAAGGCTATGACCTGATTCTGGAAATCGACTGGCAGGGCGCCCAGCAGGTCCGCCGACTGATGCCGCAGGCAAAATCGATTTTCATCCTGCCGCCCACTCAGGAAGCGCTGCGCCAACGCCTGACCAACCGCGGCCAGGACAGTGACGATGTGATCGAGAAACGTATGCGCGAGGCGGTCAGCGAAATGGCCCATTACGTCGAATACGATTACCTGGTGATCAACGACGACTTCGCTCATGCATTGATCGATTTACAGGCAATATTCCGCGCCAATCAGTTGTTGCAAACTACCCAGCAAAAGCGCTTCGAGGGTTTGCTCGGTCAGTTGCTGGCTTGAAAGCTGGGAGCTGGGAGCTGGGAGCATAGAGTGGATGACGCTTTCACAATCACCATGACCAAGCTGCCGGGTAACGAAGCGTGACCGGACGCCATTGAGCTTTTCACTTTTACCGCTTCCCTAACGGCTGGTGATTTTTTAGACTATCCCGTCCGCTCGCCCATTCGGGCATGCTTTACCGCTATTGATGAGGAACACCATGGCCCGCGTTACCGTTGAAGACTGTCTGGACAACGTAGATAACCGCTTCGAGCTGGTCATGCTCGCCACCAAACGCTCGCGTCAGCTGGCTACTGGCGGCAAGGAGCCAAAAGTGGCCTGGGAAAATGACAAGCCGACCGTGGTTGCCCTTCGTGAAATCGCGTCCGGTCTGGTGGATTACGAGGTCATCGCCCAAGACGATATCGTCGACGACGAGCCGCTGTTCGTGCAGTACGAGGAAGAGTCCAACGAGGCCCTCTGATTAAATGCCAGGTCGAAGTCGAACCGCAAACACAGCGCCCAGCCGGCAAGGAGCACACCCTTGCCAGCTATAGACGTTCTTGCCGATCGCCTGTCGACCTATCTCGGCGCAGACCAGGTCAATCTGGTGCGCCGTGCCTACTTCTATGCCGAGCAGGCCCACGACGGCCAACGCCGGCGCAGCGGTGAAGCTTATGTCACCCATCCCCTCGCGGTAGCCAACATCCTCGCTGACATGCACATGGACCATCAGAGCCTGATGGCGGCCATGCTGCATGACGTCATCGAAGACACCGGCATCGCCAAGGAAGCGCTCACCGCGCAGTTCGGCGAGACCGTCGCCGAACTGGTGGACGGGGTCAGCAAGCTGACCCAG
>DPSI01000331.1 GCA_003527165.1 Pseudomonas sp. | reverse complement strand
TCCTCGGCGAACTTCGCATAGATGCTTTTGGAGCCGTCGATGAAGGCCTTTTGATCGACCTTGTTCACCTCCATGCCAGCCTCCTCCATTTTTCTAACGAGGCTTTCATCGAGCGCTTCCCCTTGTTCCAGCGCATAGGCTTCGGCTTCCACCGCAGCGTCGCTCAGGACCTTCCGCACGTCCTCGGGAAAACGCTTCCAGCTGGCGCCGGCGAGAACAAACGCCGGGGTGTAGACGTGATTGGAAAGAGAGAGGTATTTCTGAACCTCATGGAAACGCTGGGAATAGATTTGCACCAGCGGGTTTTCCTGACCGTCCATGGCGCCTGTCTGCAGGGCCACAAAGGCTTCGGAGAGGGCCATCGGGGCTGGGTTGGCGCCGTAGCTCTTGAACATCTCGACACGCCATATCCCGTTGGGCGTGCGCAGCTTGAGCCCTTTGAGATCGTCCGGTACGACGATTGGCCGGGAGTTGTTGGTGATCTGCCGAACGCCGTTTTCCCACACGCCGATGATCCGGTAGCCCTTGTCTTCGGCCGCCTTGTACATCACGTCGCGGACCAGCTCGTCGCGAACTCGCTTCATGTGTTCCCGATCGGTGATCAGGTACGGCATTTCGAACAGCGAGAACTCCGGCGCCACACTGCTCATCACCGTCGAAGGCAGAGCCAGGTCGAGCGAGCCCAGCTTGAGCTTGTTAAGCATCTGGGAGTCGCTGCCCAATTGGCTGGAACCGTAGGTCACGACCTTGGCCTTGCCCTTTAGTTTTTCGTTAACGGTCTCGGCGAATTTATTGGCTGTAATTTCGAACAGGGATCCCGGGCCACCAACATGGCCGAACTTGATCTGGAGCTCGGCCGCCTGGGCTGCAGTTGTGGCTAGACCGAACAGGGATGCGATCAAGGCTGTTTTCAATATTTTCATGCTGACCTCCACTCTTGTTTTTATTGAGGCATACCGCAAAAGACCATCCTTACAGCAGGGACTGACCCATCGTCCCTACTGCAACGCCGGCAGCGGCTGAAACCCGCTAACGTGGTGCTGGGAAACGAAAAATGAATTCATTATTCATAACCCGATCCAGACGTTAGACCAGCTTTTTGCGGCACGCCAGGAATGAGGCAAGAAAAACAGCCACCGTCCGTCCCTTCATCCGATAAGACAGCGCGCAGGCGGACGCGGAGAAAGCGCCGTCGGCGCTCCGAAACAGAATTGACTCAAAGAGGTTGGTCACGGGTCAGCCGGCACAGGCGTTGAAAAATAGCGGGCCGGATGACATAAGTGCCGATGCAAGGCGCTGGCGCTAATACCAGTCGAACGCGACTGCACTCACGGCGAACAGATGCGAGGCGATCCGGCAGCGCCGGCCGCCAATCGCACTGAGGCGGCGTCAGGCTGGAACGATGCCGGCCCGGAACCCCGCCGCTTCTATTCCCAGGATGGCTACTTGTTCGTCCTCGTCGGAGGACGCGCCGCTGGCTCCGACGGCACCGATCACTTCGTCACTGTCGGAAAGAATCAGTACCCCGCCCGGCACGGGCACGAAATGACCACCGGAAGCCGCCGCCACCGAAGCTAGAAAAGCCGGGCGCGATTCGTTCCGCTCGCCTACCGTGCGGCTGGATACCCCATTGCCCAGCGCGGCGAAGGCTTTGCCTCTGGCAACCGGGAAGCGCAGCGGGGCACAGCCATCTTCACGTTCGGCCGCGATGAGGTTGCCGCCCGCATCCATGACGAATAGGGTGAGTGGTTCCATATCCCTGGCTCTTGCCTCGGCGAACGCGGCATCGATAATTCGCCGGGCTTGTGCCCGTGATATGACTACGCTCGAACGATATACCTTACCAGCCATGTTATTTCCTCTGAGGCCCGGTGCAGAGCCAGGCTAATTGATCAGCGCACTACAGCAACGGCACGGAGCCAGGCTCTGGCTTGATACATAGGCGCCTACCTGTTGTTGCTCCACTTTTAGCTTATGTCGCACTTTTGGCCTACTTTGTATTCTTAATTCAAAACGCTAGCAGACCTTTCGCTGATATCAACCAACGGACGTGATTCAGGTATCGGTGTGCCCTATCAGGAAATAGTCCCTTGGAAAAAATCCAGCACAAGATTCTTTATCAAGAAGCCGCAAACCGAATCCGCGAACTAATCGATCACGGTTCGCTGGTTGCAGGCGAAAAGATTTCCGAAAAGCAGCTGTGCGAGACGTTCGGCATCTCTAGAACGCCGCTGCGCGAGGCACTGAAGGTTCTCACCTCCGAAGGATTGGTCGAAATTCTGCCGAATCGGGGAGCGCGCGTGAGCCGCCTGTCCCTGAGCGATGTGAAACACACCTACGATGTCATGGCGGCCTTGGAAGGGCTGGCCGGTGAAGCCGCCTGCTATCGCCTGAACGACGAAGGACTGGCAGCCCTTTGCGAGCTTCACCAAAAAATGGTCGACTACTACGAGCGCAAGGACCTGCAGGCTTATTTCCAAGCCAATCAGCAGATACATGAAAGGATTCTGCTGGCCTCCGGAAACCCGATCCTGCTGGAGATGTACAACAACCTCAGTCAGCGAGTGAAAAGAATCCGCTACACCATGGAAATGAACGAGGACTTCTGGCGCAAGGCGGTGAACGACCACAAGGAAATGATCGAGGCATTACGAGATCGTGACGGCAAGCGCTTGGGCGATATCCTCAGAGGCCACCTCAGCCACAAGCTGGAAGCAGTCAATCTTGAGGGCGTGATCATCACGGACTGATGCGGCGGCACAGGCGAAGCTATCCGCGAGGACGGGCTCGCGGACGCTCTGCCGATCGTCAAGCTGCGGCTCGCCGGATAGAATCGAAGGGCAGGTCAGTTCGGCATTCTTTGCACACCAACAGGCTGCAGTATCGCCAGCTGCAGCGCTGGCTGAGGAACGTCCTACATCGCTGTGAAGCCGCTGAGTTCGACAGGCGCTGTAGCGTCAGATCATGGCGGGATTCATAAGCAAAAAGTGCGCTAATTCGGCACCTTGTCGAAACCTGCCGGCACCCTGCTCCGCCATTTAACGCGATGACCACCACCGAGCAAGATAAGCGACGAATCCGATGAGGCACAGCGTTCAGCTCGACAAGAGCTGATCGACTTGCGCTTGGTTCGTAACGGAAACCAAGCGCATTGCATCGGACTGGTTAGCGACTCCAAGTCACAGCGGCTTGCCGCGATTGCCATGATCGCCGACGAAGGCCTGCATCGCCTTTAGGTCGTTGGCCAGCACCGTGCAGCGCTCCGGACGCTCGAACAGGTCGGCGAGGTGGCTCGGGAGCTCAAGCGCCTTGCCTACGCCAGCCTTCTCGACCGCCTCGGGGAATTTCACCGGATGGGCAGTGGCCAGCGTCACCATGGGCGTCGACAGGCTGCGACGGCATTCACGCGCAGCATAAACACCGATCGCCGTATGCGGATCGAGCAGCTCGCCGGTAGCGGCGAAGACATCGGCGATGGTCTTGCAGGTCTGTTCGTCATCCACTGCCAGCGAATCGAACAGCTTGCGGGCCTCGGTCCAACGCTCCTCGGCCACCGACAACTTGCCGCTGGATTTGAAGGTAGTCATCAGCTCTGCCACGGCCGCACCGTTACGCCCGTGCAGATCGAATAGCAGGCGCTCGAAATTGGACGACACCATGATGTCCATCGAAGGCGACAGCGACGGGTGCAGCGTGTCCTTGTCGTAACGATTGCCACTCATGAAGCGGTGCAGAATGTCGTTGCGGTTGGTCGCCACTACCAGTTGGCTGATCGGCAAGCCCATGTTACGCGCCAGATAGCCGGCGAAAATGTCGCCGAAGTTACCGGTGGGCACGGAGAACGCCACGGAACGCGCCGGGCCGCCCAACTGCAGCGCCGCGTGAAAGTAGTAGACGATCTGGGCCATGATCCGCGCCCAGTTGATCGAGTTAACCGCTACCAGACGGGTGCCCTTGAGGAAGCCCTGGTCGGCGAAGCTGTCCTTGACCATTTCCTGGCAATCGTCGAAGTTGCCTTCGATGGCGAGGTTGTGAATGTTTTCGCCGAAAATAGTAGTCATCTGCCGACGCTGCACTTCCGATACGCGGTTGTGCGGATGCAGGATGAAAATGTCGACGTTGTCGCAGCGTCGACAGCCTTCGATCGCCGCCGAACCGGTATCACCGGAAGTTGCACCGATGATCACCACGCGCTCGCCACGCTTGGCCAGCACGTAGTCGAGCAGGCGACCAAGCAGCTGCAGGGCGAAATCCTTGAACGCCAGGGTCGGCCCATGGAAGAGCTCCAGCAGCCATTCGTTACCGTTCAACTGACGCA
>DPSI01000353.1 GCA_003527165.1 Pseudomonas sp. | reverse complement strand
CCATGCTTGGCTGCCTGACGACACCGCACTTTCCTCAAAGCACTGATACCCCGGCGATCGCTAAGTCGTCTCGTGCCTCATTTGAAATATTCGGCAATAAAGAGCTGCGCGCTGTATAAGCGCCGAATTAATTAACAACCGAAACGGTATTTTTCATACGAGTCTGAGCTGAAGCCTGACAATCCCGGTGATTATTCTTATTAATCAAAGACTTAATCATGGCCTAATATTAACATCAGTTTGATATTAGTTAATATCAATATGCAATTAAATAATCAAAAGCATGGTTATGGTCGATTTACTGGCGCCAAGATAATTTTACTGTCGCATATCCGATCTATATAAAGCCTATCCATACAAAGCGAGTCACCGGTCCGCCGTTTCGCTGCTTTGTGATGAATTGGTGGCGTCGTCGGCAGTGCTTCGTTTGTTGCATCACCCCGTGAATGCTTCCGCAATTTTTTAAAAGGCACTCGTTGCCTTTTGTCGTATTAAGTTCCGGAGATATAAATGTCCTTCAAAGCCGTATCGAGCGCACCGCGGGTCGTGCTCGGCGCTGTCGTACTAGCCGCCATGTTTGGCCTCCCGGCAGCAGTTCAGGATGCAGGCGCAGCAACCTCCATTTCTGCTGCAAGCGCGACAAGAGCCGTCGCCACGGCACAAGTCAATAACTTCACCAGTCCCGAATGGAACAAGGGGACCTGGCGCAAATCGGCGGGGTTTTCCATTCCGGCGACGACTGCCAGCAAGGCAGCGTTCAAGAAAGGCGTACAGGTAAGACTGGCGACCGGCGAGATACGCACGGTTAAGGTCGTCTATTTCTCGGGCGCGCACATGAGCGTGATGCTCTCTGGCGCAACGCTCAACGCCGCAGCCACCGGTTACCCGAACACAGTCGCGGCGCTGGGCTCGGATGCGGGCTCGCAGATACCTTCCACTGCGCAACCGGCTCCCTCGACGCCGAGCACGACAACCCATAGCAGCGCTATCAATAACTACACCAACAACGACTGGGTGAACGGTGTGTGGCGCAAGTCGGCGGGCTTCTCTATCCCGCTGACCACGACCAACCGCTCGGTTTTCAAACCCGGCGCTTCGGTGAAACTGGCAAACGGCCAGACTCGTGCCATTACCGCCGTGTACATTTCCGGCAGCACCATGAGCGTCATGCTCTCCGGTAGCACTCTCAGCGGTTCGCTCGGCCACCCCAACAAGCTGCTCGCCGCGACCGGCGCCCCCGCGCCAAGCGCGCCAACGGCTCCTGCTCCTGCTCCGGTACCGCCCGCAAGCGCCCCGGCAGCATCGGCACCAATGATCACTGCGCTGAATTCATTCAACGGCACCGACTTTGTCAATGGCGTCTACCGATCAGTCGGTATTTCGGTCAAGGGAACGGCAGCCAACAAGACGGCCTTTCACAAGGGTGCGAAGGTGAGATTTACCAATGGGCAGATCCGAACCGTGAAGCTCGTTTACCACTCCGGCGGCAACATGACCGTGATGCTCGACGGTGGCGCCATCGATGGTAAAGCCGTGGGCTACCCGAGAACCATTTCGGTCAGCAGCACGGATTTCAGCCAACCCGCTGCTGGCGGCACCGCCACGGCTCCGGGCAAGGACAGCAATGCCGCGCCGACCAATCCGATCCACTTGGTTGGTGTGAACCTGGCGGGCGCGGAGTTCGGTGAATATTCCGGCCTGCCCGGCCTTCACCAGATCCATTACATCTACCCGAGCGAGGCAAACTTCAAACGTTATGCCGATCTCAATCTAAAACTGATTCGCCTGCCGTTTCGCTGGGAGCGCATCCAGCCGAAACTCAATGGCGAGCTCAACGCCGCCGAGCTGGGCAGACTGCTGACCACGCTGAATCACGCGCAGAAGTACAACATGCAAGTCATCCTCGACATGCATAACTACTACCGCTACTACGGCAAGCTGATCGCCTCGAGTGAAGTGCCGATCAGCGCCTTCGCCGACAGCTGGCGCCGCATCGTGCAGAAGGTCGCCAACCACCCGGCGGTGTACGGTTACGGGCTGATGAACGAGCCCCACTCCACCAACGGCAAGTGGCCCGCCGCGGCGCTGGCTGCCGCACAGGCGATTCGCGGCATCGACCAGAATCGCTGGATCTTCATCTCTGGGGATCGCTGGTCCAGCGCCTTCCACTGGCCGTCCTACAACACCCAGCTGGCCGCCAATTCGTGGATGCGCGACCCGAAGAACAATCTGGTGTACGAAGCTCACCTGTATCTGGACAAGGATTACTCCGGCACTTACGCGAACAGGACGGCCGCTTACGACCCGATGATCGGTGTCAACCGGGCCAAACCTTTCGTCGAATGGCTGAGCAGGAACAAGTTGCGTGGTTTCATTGGCGAACACGGCGCGCCGGACTTCTCGCCCTCGGCAATCGTGGCGACCGACAATCTGTTGAAGTACCTCAACCAGCACTGCATTCCGAGCACCTACTGGGCTGCCGGTCCATGGTGGGGCGACTACGCGCTATCGCTGGATGTGAAAAGCGGAAAAGCACGCCCGCAACTGCCGGTGCTGCAGAAGCACGCAGCGAACAAGTCCTGCGGGACCATCGGCCCTCTGTTCTGAAGGATCTACGCCCCGCACTCGCGGGGCGTAACCGCTCAGCCTGCCGTCAATCCGTCGAAGACCTCCGGCGTCAGCGCAGCCGCACCCTGTTCGTCCAGGCGCTGGCGGTACGCGGTAGCACCGTCGCCGCCCTCGAGCATGTGCAGCAGCTGCGTGCCACGCTCGGTCAGGATGAAATTCTCGCCATTGCCCCCCTGCTCCTCCGGGCGCGCCACCATGAATCCACCGTCGAACAGCAGGCTCTCGTAATTCTGTGCGTCGGCCTTGAGCGAGTCCATATTAGGCATCGGCTGGCCGGCGTCCTCCATGGCAATCGCGTGTTCGTCGGCGTACTGGCGCGGCGTGAAGGTCTCGTTACCGGATTTCTGCGCTTCTCGCAGCAGGCGCAGCATCAGGTCCCAGTTATAGGTCATGTCCTTTCTCCTGTTGCACCGCTTCAGAACGGCGGCTCTTGCTAATACGGACCCTGCTGGCGGCGGCATGGTTCGATCACCAGCGCGACGGGGGCAGGCTGAACTAAACCGCTCTGGTGACGATCCACCGAACAGGTCGTTAGAAGGAGCGCACCACCATGAAATACCTGATGCTTGCCGCCGCTGCCGCCTTACTGGCCAGCCAGCCGGTATTCGCCGAATGCACCACGGACCAGATCAACGATAAGGCCAAGCAGCTCGCCGAGCGCGTCAACCAGTTGACCGAGAGCGACCCGGAACGCGCAGCCGAAATCAACGAGGAACTGCGTGAGATGGAAGTCAAACAGACCGCCGACCAGCTGGGCGACGAATGCGAGGCCTATGACAAACGCCTGCAGCATGTAGAGGAAGCGGAGAAGAAAGCCGATATCGCACCGGCAGAGAAGCGCTGATTATTTGGAAGCTGGGTCATGCCTGCTCCCGTTTCAGAACTAGCCAATTGATCTGAAAGACACTCAGATTCGTGGGCCGAATTTATTCGGCCAGAAATCGGCAAAGGCCGAACAAGTTCGGCCCTACGGCTATCCAGGCCATCCTCGTCAATCACTGCCCTTCGGGCTTCTTGCGGCGCAGCGGCGCCATGCCGTCCTGGCTGACGACCTGCGAGGGTGATGCCATGCCTGCTCCCGTTTCAGCCTGAGCAGTTAATCTCAAAGATTCTCAGATCCGTAGGGCCGAATTTATTCGGCCGAAATCGGCAAAGGCCGAACAGCTTCGGCCCTACGGCTCTCAGGCCATTCTCGTGCAATCACTGCCCTTCGGGCTTCTTGCGGCGCAGCGGCGCCATGCCGTCCAGGCTGACGACCTGCGAGGGTGGCGCCATGCCTGTTTCAGCCTAAGCAGTTGATCTCAAAGACAACTCAAATCCGTAGGGCCGAATTTATTCGGCCGGAAATCGGCAAAGGCCGAACAAGTTCGGCCCTACGCCTCTCCAGGCCATCCTCGTGCAATCACTGCCCTTC
>DPSI01000223.1 GCA_003527165.1 Pseudomonas sp. | reverse complement strand
CGCGAAGATAGGAGCCGGCATTACATCCGTATTGAATGAAATGCGCGCTCAGCCGTCCCGGCGAAGCAGCCGCAGCCCAGCAGAGCGCCGATGGCCGCGATCGCCGTGAAGAATCCCGGCCATTACCGGCAAAGGGTCACGAATGGGGACGAGACCGATTTTCGCGCCGTGCTGACCCGGTATGGCGGCTGCGGCCTGCTACTGGATACCGACAGCGTACTGATACCGATCATGATCGGCCGAGGTGCCGGTTGGTGACCGCTCGACCGGCTGTTGGGGTAAAACTCGACGGGCCTATTGCAGTCCAAGGCCTGTCTCCGCATTGGGAGGCGTCGCGCCATCCCCGCGCATCCACACCAGGAGACCCGATGGCCACTATCGACCTGCTGATCAGCGATTGCGATGGCGTTATCGTCGACAGCGAAATCATTAGCCACCGTGTGCTGTTCGAGGCGTTGAGCCTGTATGTCCCGGCCGAGCGACTGAGTGAAGCCCTGGAAGGCACCTTCGGCCTGACGGTGCCGAGCATCATCGACCTCATCGAAAAGCGCTTCGACCTGACGATGCCGCAGACTTTCGATGCCGACTTGCGTCGGCAAAGCGAAAAAGCAGTCGCAGACGAGGTCCAGGCGATTCCTGGGGTACGTGATGCACTGCAGACGATCGATTTGCCCCTGGCCGTGGCGTCCAACAGCCGCCTGCACAACGTCGAATCGTCGCTGCGTCGCGCCGGGCTGACCGAGCGGGTCGCGGGCAACATCTTCTGTGCCGAAATGGTGGCTTCGCCCAAGCCGGCTCCGGACGTTTACCTGCTGGCCGCCGAACGCATGGGAGTGGCACCCGGGCATTGCCTGGTGATCGAAGACAGCCCCACCGGCGTGCTGGCCGCGCGCACCGCCGGAATGCGGGTGATCGGCTTTACCGGCGCCAGCCATATCCCGGCCGGCCACGACCAGGCGCTGCGTGAGCTGGGAGTATCGGCGGTGATCAGCGATATGCGCGACCTGCCGGCAATGGTCGCCCGGTTCCTGAAGAGTTGAACTCCGGCTTCGGCGCTGATCGCCTTGCATAACGGTCAACGCCTGGTCTTGTCTGTACCGAAATAAACGGATGGCAAAACAGATGGTCGAGCGTTGGAAGTGGTTTCTTATCCGCATCAGCAAGCGGCCCTGGTTCAGGGCCAGCCTGTTTTCTATTCTGGGTCTCGCGACTGCGTTGGTGGCTCTGGCGGTGGCGCCTTATATTCCGGACGACATTCCCACCAAGATCGGCTCGGATGCGGTCGACAACATCCTTGGCGTGCTGGCCTCGAGCATGCTTGCAGTTACCACCTTTTCATTGAGCATCATGGTGGCGGCCTACGGGTCGGCGACCAGCAATGTCACGCCGCGGGCCATTTCGCTGCTGGTGGAGGACACTACGACGCAAAACACTCTGTCCACATTCATCGGGTCGTTCATTTTTAGCCTGGTCGGCATCATCGCGCTGAGCACGGGGCTTTATGGCGCGGAGGGCCGGGTCGTATTGTTCGCGGCGACCATCGTCGTTGTGATTCTGGTGGTTTACGCGTTGTTGCGCTGGATCGATCAGCTGTCGGGGCTGGGCAGAGTTGCGGAAACCACGGCGAGGGTCGAGCGCGCCGCGACTCGCGCGTTGTGCCAGCGAATGGAGCAACCCTATCTTGGCGGCTGTCCGCTTTCAGTTGACCCCAAGGAGCTGCCGGGTGCGCGCCCGCTGTACGCCGATGAGATCGGCTTCGTGCAGCACATAGACATGCCCGCGCTGGGGGAGTTGACTCGCTCAGAGCAACGCTGGGTCTATATCTGCGTGCTGCCTGGCGCCTTCGTGGAGCCAACCCAGCCGATCGCCTGGTCTATCGGTATTGACCAGGACGATGACGGCACGCTGCGTACTGCCTTTGTCATCGGTGCGCAACGGACCTTCGAGCGCGACCCGCGCTTTGGCATAACCGTGATGGCTGAAATCGCTTCTCGGGCATTATCGCCGGGGATCAACGACCCGGGCACAGCGGTCGATGTCATTGGCCGTGGCCTACGCGTCCTGTCGCACCTGAGCAGGCCTACAACGCCAGAGGAACCTAAGTTCGATCGGGTGTTTGCGCCCGGGTTGAGCGCGGCGGAGATGCTGGACGATTTCTTTACACCCATTGCGCGCGACGGAGCGGGGGTAGTCGAAGTCAGTATGTGTCTGCAGCAGGCATTGGCTTCGCTGGGGCGACTCGGCGACGCGGCGGTTAGGGTCGCTGCGCGCAGACAGGCGGAACTGGCCCTCAAGCGCGCTGAAACAGCGCTGACTTTGCCGGACGATCTGCAGCGTGTGCGACAGGCTGCAGCTGATACCGGAGCAGTGCTTTAGGCATTAGCAGGGCGGCTGTCCGGTGGGCTCAAGGTGGCGCCTGCGGTAAGAACCTTACTTTCTCTTTACGTCCGCTTCACACGAAGCTGACCGTTAGCGGCGTAAAGTCCTGTGCAGGCTGACGGAACAGCCGGCTCCATTGGGTGGGTTTGCCGCGGCGGGCCGTCGTATCGTGCGACAGCCGTGCAGACGCGGCGGCCCGCTGCTTTTTTTTTGACCTAGACTTTTGCATCGCGCCAGAGTGGGTCGGAAAAGTCTAGG
>DPSI01000499.1:1366-2622 GCA_003527165.1 Pseudomonas sp. | reverse complement strand
CCGTGCCGACCTCGGGCGCGCTACAGTAGCGACCCGTTTGAGCCCGACCGGTAACGCTGTGACAGACCAGACCCCAAGATCCCCGCGTCGGCGCCTGACCGCCAGCAAGACCGCAAAGGCGAAAGGCGCTGCACGCGAGCCCAGTGCCAGCGCACTCAATCGCCGTGCGCGCATGATCGAGAGCAAGCGCGCCGCGATTCTAGAAGCCGCCCTGGACTTGTTTTCCCGCTTCGGTCTGCACGGGACCAGTCTGGATCAAGTGGCGACCCAGGCGGACGTGTCCAAGACCAACCTGTTGTATTACTTCGGCAGCAAGGACGACCTCTACGTCAGTGTCCTGCGTCAGCTGCTGGAGGTCTGGCTGCGGCCACTCAAGACCTTCAGTCCCGAGCAGGATCCGGTCGAGGCGATCAGCGCCTACCTGCGGGTCAAGCTCGAACTGTCCCGCGACCACCCCGCCGAATCGCGGCTGTTCTGCATGGAAATCATGCGTGGCGCGCCGCTGCTGCTGGGCGAGTTGGAACAACCTTTGCGTGAACTCGTCGAGAACAAGGTCGCGGTGATCCAGGCCTGGATCGATGCCGGCAAGCTGGCACCGGTCGAGCCCCATCATCTGATCTTTTCGCTCTGGGCCACCACTCAGCACTACGCCGATTTTCGCGTTCAGGTCGAGGCCGTTGCCGGCCGTACGCTGGACGATCCGGCGTTCTTCGAAGAAGCGCTGCAGAGCCTGCAGTCACTGATACTCAACGGGGTCCGCCCGCGCTGATGGCGCATCGGACTCCAGCCAAGGAGTCCGAGCCATGGGCAAATCGCTGATCACCTGGCCGCTGAATCGCAGCCGCACCGCCATCGTCGTCGTCGACATGCAGAACGTATTCTGCGAGCCGGCTGGCGCACTCTATGTATCCGCCACTGCGGCGATCATCCAGCCGATCGCTGCACTACTCGAGTGCGCTCGCGCGATGGCGGTGCCGGTCGTCTACCTGCGTCATGTGGTGCGCGGCGACGGCAGCGACACCGGGCGTATGCGCGACCTGTACCCCAACGTCGACCAGATCCTCGCCCGCGATGATCCGGGCATCGAGATCATCGACGCACTGAGCCCGAAGCCCGGCGACGTGGTGGTCGACAAGCTGTTCTACAGCGGCTTCCACAACACCGACCTCGGCACCGTGCTGCGCGCCCGGGATATCGACACCCTGATCATCTGCGGCACCGTCACCAACGTCTGCTGCGACACCACCATCCGCGAC
>DPSI01000499.1:493-1204 GCA_003527165.1 Pseudomonas sp. | reverse complement strand
CCACCATCCGCGACGCCGTGCACCGCGAATACAAGGTCATCGCCCTGCGCGACGCCAACGCCGCGATGGACTACCCCGACCTCGGCTGGGGCGCAGTAGGCGCTGCCGACGTCCAGCGCG
The DNA here is from genome assembly GCA_003527165.1 of Pseudomonas sp. GTDB lineage: Bacteria > Pseudomonadota > Gammaproteobacteria > Pseudomonadales > Pseudomonadaceae > Stutzerimonas. The sequence goes on along the minus strand of DPSI01000499.1, from coordinate 1,084 downwards.
TTGCGCTGACCACCTTTGCCTATGAATTCGGTGAGGTCGCCACGACGGCAAATGTGATCGGTCGGCTGGCAGAAGAACCTCGTTGAGTGCCAGGACTCACCGAGACGCGGGTACAAGCATCTGCCCGAACTGCAGCCGATCGTCCCCGCCGCCGGCTTTTCCGAGCGGCCGGCCGAACAGCTCACTGAGTGCGGGTCACCCTCCACACGGTGTTTGCCAGATCGTCGGCGACGATCAGGGCACCACGCGGGTCGACGGTTACACCGACCGGTCGCCCACGGGTCTTGCCGTCGTCTGTGCGAAACCCCGTCACGAAATCGACCGGCGGCCCCGAAGGACGTCCGTTGCTGAACGGTACGAAGACAACTTTGTAGCCAGACGGGTTCTTGCGATTCCAGCTGCCGTGTTCGCCGACGAATGCGCCTTCGGCAAACTGCTCGCCCATGGACGGTTCGGAGAAGTCCAGACCGAGGGCGGCGACGTGCGCTCCCAGGGCGTAGTCCGGTGTGATCGCGGACGCGACCTTGTCCGGGTCCTTCGGCCGCACGCGCGGGTCGACGTTCTGGCCCCAGTAGCTGTAGGGCCAGCCGT
>DPSI01000499.1:0-308 GCA_003527165.1 Pseudomonas sp. | reverse complement strand
GTAGCTGTAGGGCCAGCCGTAAAAACCGCCTTCGCGTACGGATGTCAGGTAATCCGGAACCAGATCCTCACCCAGCTCGTCTCGCTCGTTCACCACCGCCCACAACTGCCCGGACCCCGGCTGTATCGCCAACGCGGTTGGATTGCGCAGGCCGGTTGCATAAGGCTTGTAGGCACCGGTCTCGGCGTCGATCTGCCAGACCATGGCCCGGTCGACTTCGGCCGCCATTCCGCGCTCGGTGATATTGCTGTTGGAGCCGATGCCGACATATAGAAAGCGGCCGTCGAGGCCGATGGTGAGCGCCTTGG
>DPSI01000519.1:8394-9347 GCA_003527165.1 Pseudomonas sp. | reverse complement strand
CTCGGTGATGCTGCGTTAAAAGCGGCTCGGGTGCGAGCCAGTCCGCTGCCTGGCCTGACCTTCGCCCGAAGACTTTTCGTACAGAACCTAGGTGTAGCGCGATGAGTTAACCGAGCAGGGTGGCCCAGCTTTCAACTTCGTCGGAACCCCACTGCGCTTTCCACTCTTTCAGAGTCTTGTGATTGCCCCCTTTGGTTTCAATCACCTCGCCGTTATGCGGGTTCTTGTACTGCTTTACGCGGCGGGCGCGTTTGGTTGCCGCCGGAGCCTTTGTGGTGCGCTGTGTTTTGCCGTTTCTGGCGTCTGGATCGAGCAGGGCAATGATATCGCGAAGCGACTTCTGATATTCACCCATCAGCTCGCGCAGTTTGCCTTCGAACTCAAGCTCCTTTTTCAGCTTGTCGTCTGCAGAAAGAGACTTCAGGCGTTCCTGGAGTTCCTTGATAGCTTCTTCAGTGGCGCGGTATTCATTAATCAGCGACATGTCACTTCCTTGGTATAGGTTTGAACGCAAGTGTCAGCAATGATAGACAGGCGCAATGCACAAGTAAATATGACTTTGAATAAAGATCAGTCACGATTCTTTTCCAGCTTTGTCCCGGCCGCTTATGTCGTTCAGTTAGTTCATGAGTCGCAATGTAAATTCACGGAAAGAATTAGGAGCGGAGAAGGATCAGGCTGTTATATCGATTGCAGACCCGCTCGTTGATGGTGAATACAGCCGCCTGACCAGCACCACGTTGTCCGCCTATTTCCCTACTGTGTTCGGCTTTTCCCACAGGCGATAACCATCTTGTTATTGAGGGATAGAGGGGTTACCGGACGGTGCGGACATGACGCGGTGGGCTGGTGCGTGCCTGCCCGGCTCGATAATGTGGTGGCGGTTTTATTCGCTGCGCTAGAATGCGCGACCTTTTTTATAAGCTGGAGTTGTTTTTAATGCGCACGTTCAG
>DPSI01000519.1:0-8241 GCA_003527165.1 Pseudomonas sp. | reverse complement strand
GTTCAGGCTGGTTATTGCCTGCCCCGATGGCGTTGGCATTGTTGCCAAGGTCAGCAATTTCCTGGCCACTTACAACGGCTGGATCACCGAAGCCAATCATCACTCCGATCATCAGAGCGGCTGGTTTTTCATGCGCCATGAAATCCGTGCCGACTCGTTGCCTTTCGATCTTGAGGGTTTCCGTCAGGCGTTCGCGCCTATAGCCCGCGAATTTTCCATGGAGTGGCGTATTACCGATTCGGAGCAGCGCAAGCGCGTCGTGCTGATGGCCAGTCGGGAATCGCATTGCCTGGCCGATCTCCTGCATAGATGGCACAGCGGCGAATTGGATTGCGATATTCCCTGCGTTATTTCCAACCACAACGATTTGCGCAGCATGGTCGAGTGGCATGGCATTCCGTATTTTCATGTGCCGGTAGAGGCAGGGCTCAAGGAGGAGGCGTTTGCCGAGGTGTCGCGACTGGTGCGTGAGCAGCAAGCCGATGTGATTGTGCTTGCCCGCTATATGCAGATCCTCCCAGCCGAGCTGTGTGAAGAGTTCGCGCAACGCGTGATCAACATTCACCATAGTTTCCTGCCTTCGTTCGCCGGGGCCAAGCCCTATCATCAGGCTTCGCTGCGGGGCGTCAAACTGATCGGCGCCACCTGCCATTACGTGACCGAGGAGCTGGACGCCGGGCCGATCATCGAGCAGGACGTGGTGCGTGTGAGCCACCGCGACAGCATCGAAGACATGGTTCGGCTGGGCAAGGACGTGGAAAAGATGGTGCTATCGCGTGGTCTGCGCTATCACTTGGAGGAGCGTGTGCTGGTGCACAGCAACAAGACCCTGGTATTCAACTGACCGTCGCTCGGCGCGGGAGTGAGGCATGACCGATCCATTGGCAAAGGCGGGTGCAACTGCGCCGCCGATTGTTGGCAGTGGCTGTACGCAGCGCTACGATCCGGAGCATCTCGACCCAGAGCTCGGCACCGATTTTCCGGGTGCCGGAGCGCTGTGGAAACATTACCAGGCCGCTTCTGAAGTGACAGTTGAAAGCGTGGCTTCGAGGGTTCCGGATAGCGACTGAGCAACACATGGGCGAAGCACTTGGGGGGCGCTCGTCCTCCCGCGTTCCGTTCTGGAGACGGACAGATGGCAGGTAACGATCGTTTCGTGCTGGGCGCCGAGGCAACCGGTGAGCCCAATCCTCATCCGCTTCGGCTGGTCAATCGTCACGGCTTGGTCGCTGGAGCGACGGGGACTGGCAAGACGGTGACCCTGCAGCGACTCGCGGAGCAGTTCAGCGATGCCGGTATCGCTGTCTTCGCGACCGATATCAAGGGTGACCTTTGCGGGCTGGGGGTCGCTGGCGCGCCCCAGGGGAAAATCGCCGAGCGCATCGCCAGCATGCCTTGGCTCGATCACCAACCGCAGGCGTATCCCGTTACCCTGTGGGACGTGTACGGGGTAAGCGGTCACCCGATGCGCACCACGCTCACCGAGATGGGGCCGCATCTGTTGGCTAGCCTGCTGGAACTGACGGATAGCCAGCAGGCCGCACTCTACGCAGCGTTCAAGGTGGCTGACCGTGAAGGGTTGCTGCTTCTGGATCTGAAGGATCTCAAGGCGCTGCTCGGTTATCTCAAACAGAATCCTGACGTGCTGGGCGACGATGCCGCGCTGCTGGCCATTGCTTCGTCCGAGGCGCTGTTACGGCGGCTGGCGACCCTGGAACAGCAGGGCGCCGAAGCGCTGTTCGGGGAGCCGGCGCTGGCGCTGGAAGATGTCCTGCAGCCCGCGCGCGACGGGCGCGGCAGAATTCATCTGCTCGAAGCCAGTCAGCTCGTACATCAGGCGCCCAAGATCTACGCGACGTTCCTGTTGTGGTTGCTGGCCGAGCTGTTCGAGCAGCTGCCTGAGCGCGGCGATGCGGATCGTCCCCTGCTGGCGCTGTTCTTCGACGAGGCGCACCTGCTGTTCAACGACACCCCAAAAGCGCTGCAGGACCGATTGGTGCAGGTCGTTCGGCTGATTCGCTCGAAAGGGGTGGGCGTCTATTTCGTTACCCAATCGCCAGCCGACTTACCTGATGAGGTCTTGGCCCAGCTGGGCCTGCGTGTTCAGCATGGACTACGGGCTTATACGATCAAGGAACAGAAGGCCTTGCGTGCGGTGGCCGAAGGCTTTCGGGCAAATCCTGCGTTTTCTGCGCTGGACTCGCTGGTCGACCTTGGCATCGGTGAAGCGCTGGTCGGTGGGCTCGAAGACAAGGGAACGCCAGCCATCGTGCAGCGGGTGTCCATCGCTCCGCCACGGTCGAGGGTGGGGCCGCTGGATCAGGATGAAAGGCGTGCATTGATCGTGGGTTCACCATTGCGTGCGCGTTACGATAAAGCAATCGATCGCGAGTCCGCCTACGAAATATTGCTCGAGCGAGCGAGACAGGCGACGAAGGTCGAGCCGCAGAAGAACGCACCTGCAGCGAAAGATGACGCAGGTGATGCATTCGGTGATCTCGCCGGACGAGTATTCAAGAGCGCTGCGCGTCAGGCAGCTTCTCAGTTGGGTCGGCAACTGGCGAGGGGGTTAATGGGGTCTCTGCTCGGTGGAAAGCGCTGATCCGGAAATTAGATTTCAGCTGGCGTTCGATCCGCTCGTTGTGTCGCATATCCGCAGTAAGGCATGGGTTGGCGTTCTGTTTATTGGTCGTCGGACGCCTGTTTTGCTATCTCTTTCTCGATCTTTTCCAGTTCTTTCTTGAACACCTGATCGTGGATTGTCTGCTTCTTGCGCCAAGGCTTTCGTTCGGGTTCGGGTTGCGCGGCATAAGTGGTTATTTCGCCCCCATATACGGTCTTGAACCGGTTGGCCTGTCTTTCCAGTTCGGCGCGTAGTTCTTCTTTTGTCACTATTGGTCTTTTCCTTTCTTGAAGTTCGACGTCAGCTGGCAGCGACCGGCAATGCCGAGCGCATGCGTGGTTAGAGAAGGTCTGACGATTGCTTATTTAAAGGTTTGGCCGGTGCCATTGCAAGCAGCCGGCGAAGAACAAATGTATGCGCAAGTTAGCTCTTGGTGGACATGGCCATGGTCCGTTTAGGCAGCCTGCAGCCTGCGAGCTGCGAGCTGCGAGCTGCGCGCTCGGCTCCGCTAACTATGTACGTATAACAACGGCGCAGGGAGTCGGTGTCTTGCTGATTGATACGACAGTTCATCGGCTACAAAGGGTTCATTTCGCTTGACGCACGCATGCCCAATTACATATTTGCGCCTGATGCATTTTTGCAGACATAAAAAAACCGCGCCGGGGCTGGCGCGGTTCACGTGCATGGTTTATTTAGCGGGCCGACTGACTCGCTACATTGTCATGCGCACGACCATAGACGTCGTCCAGTCGCTCGATGTCGTCTTCGCCAAGATAACTGCCCGACTGGACCTCGATGATTTCCAGCGGAATCTTGCCGGGATTGGCCAGACGGTGGATCGAGGTGACCGGTATATAAGTCGATTGGTTTTCGGTAAGCAGGAACGTCTTGTCGTTGCAAGTGACCTGCGCGGTACCGGAAACAACGATCCAGTGCTCGGCGCGATGGTGGTGCATCTGCAACGAGAGCTGCGCGCCCGGGTTGACACAGATCCGCTTGACCTGGAAGCGGCCGCCCATATCAACCGAGTCATACCAACCCCAGGGGCGATAGACCGCGCAGTGGTTCTGCGTTTCGGAGCGCTTCATGGCGTCGAGCTTGTTTACCAGCTTCTTGACGTCCTGGACCTTGTCCTTGTGGGCGATCATGGTCGCGTCTTTGGTCTCGACCACAACGATATTGTCCAGGCCAACCACGGTTACCAGCTTGCCGTTGCCGTGAACGAGGCAGTTGCGGCTGTCCTCAACGATCACGTCGCCTCTGGCCACGTTGCCGTTCTCGTCTTTTTCCAGCACGTCCCAGAGCGAAGACCAGGAGCCAACATCACTCCAGCCTGCCGACATCGGCACTACACAGGCCAGTTCGGTCTTTTCCATTACCGCATAGTCGATGGAGTTATCCGGGCAGCAGGCGAAGGTCTCCGGATCGATCAGTACTTCGTCACCATTTTTGGCGCTGCGCTCCAGCGCGGCCCAGCAGGTGTCGTAAATGTCCGGGTCATGCTTCTTCAATTCTTCCAGGAACACGCTGGCGCGGAACAGGAACATGCCGCTATTCCAGTAGTAATCACCCGATTCAACATACTGTTGGGCACGTGCCTCGTCAGGCTTCTCGACGAAGTTGGTGACGCGATTGACGCCTTCCGGCAGGCCATTGCGTTCGTTGTGGTCGCACTTGATATAACCGTAACCAGTCTCCGGGCTCGTCGCGGGGATGCCAAACAGCACCATCTCACCGTTTTCCGCAGCATTGGTGGCCAGGGCGAGGGAGCGCTGGAACGCTTTATGGTCTTCGATCACATGATCCGCTGGCAGTACCAGTAGCAGTTCGTCACGGCCGTCCTCGATCAGCTTCATTGCCGCGATGGCGATCGCCGGGGCGGTGTTGCGGCCGAAAGGTTCCAGCATCAGGCCCTGGATACCCAGCTTGCGGGACGCCAACTGCTCCTTGACGATGAAGCGATGTTCCTTGTTGCAGACCAGCAGGGGCGGTTGCATGCCTTCGAAGGCGAGCCGCTCGATGGTTTGCTGGAACAGCGTCTGCTCAGCCGTCAGTGCGAGGAACTGCTTGGGGAACGCTTTGCGCGAAAGAGGCCAAAGCCGTGAACCACTGCCGCCTGAGAGGATGACCGGAATCATGTTGTTTCTCCTGAATCGTTGAGAAGGGGATTTCTTCTTGTCCATTTGGGCGGCCAGGGATCTGTGCTCGCCATACGCTTCTTGGTCGGGCCTTCAGGCGCCGCGCGCCATCAAGCTCCGTTTTCCAACAGGAAAACTGCCTTCGGGGCAAACTGCGTGCGTGCTCCGAGCCTGAACAGGGGGGTGATGCCTGATGGTCGATAGCCGCTGAAGTTGAAACTGCGGTACCGATCGCCGTTCTGAAGCCGTTCTGAAATGAGTGGCTGCAAGCCCTCTATCGGTCTGGCGTAGGCGGGATTGCGCGGTTTTCAGCTGCGCTCCGTCTGCTTGATGTTGGTGCGTTTGGCAAAGTGCGGTGAGTTCCGACACTGCCCTGATTCGGCCTGTCTGACCTCGACGGGTCACGCCTGGCAATTCTGGAGACCAGACCTGGCTGACACCTTGAAAGCTCTGTTGTGAATTCCACTGCACGTTCATGTGCGACGTCCCTTTCCATCTGGAAATGCCGGTACGCGCTTATGATTGCCAGTGCCTTCGGATAGTTCCCTAGGCGGTTGCCGCTGATCGGAGAGTTTTATCAGATAGGGGTAGTACGTCCGGCAACCCGCGTTGTAGACGGCGTTGGCGATTGCGAGCGCGGCGATCTGGCGATGAGTGGCGGCGTGATGCCGATACGGAGCGAGGAAATGGACGAAAAGAAGAGCACCCCCGACTGTTATCAGCCCAGGGATGCTATGTCAGTCAGCGCATAGCTTTCAGGCTTGAGTGTCGCGCAGGAATACAAGGTGGTCGGCCGATGAATCATCCGGGCTGTAACGATAGCCGTCATAGCTGAAATTCTTCAGCTGCTCGGGTCGCTCGATGCGCTCTTTGATCACGTAGCGGCTCATCAGACCGCGCGCTTTCTTGGCATAGAAGCTGATGATCTTGTACTGTCCGCTCTTCATATCCTTGAAATCGACATCGATGACGCGCGCATTCAAAGCGTTGCGTTTGACTGCCCCGAAGTATTCGTTCGAGGCCAGGTTGAGCAGTATGTCATCGCCCTGCGCCGCCAATGCTTCGTTTAGCCAGCCGCTGATGCGTTCGCCCCAGAAGGCATACAGATCCTTGCCGCGAGCGTTGGCCAGCTTGGTTCCCATTTCCAGTCGGTAGGGCTGCATCAGGTCCAGTGGGCGTAGAACGCCATAAAGTCCGGACAGCATTCTCAGGTGCTTCTGGGCAAAATCGAAATCCTGTTCGGAAAAATCACTGGCATTCAAGCCGGTATATACATCGCCCTTGAACGCAAGGAGTGCCTGCTTGGCATTGGTCGAGGTGAATTTGGCGGTCCAGCTTCCGTAGCGGGCTACATTCAGGGCGGCGAGCTTGTCCGAAAGATGCATCAGTTCGCTGATCTGCTGCGGCGACAGGCCGCGCAGTTGTTCGATCAGTTGCTCAGCGTGGTCTAGATGTTCGGGTTGAGTGAAGTGTTTGGTCGTCGGTGGGGTGTCGTAATCCAGGGTCTTGGCCGGCGAAATCACCATCAGCATGAATCGGTCTCCTTTAATGTGGGCTGATTTTAGGCGTTAAGCCTGGCCGGGCTCTACCTATGGCCTCGATTAACCGGAGGGTTGACCTTGTCATTGTGTAAAGAGGCAAGCTTGCAGGCAGGAAAGGAGCGCTTATGACCGACTGCAATCACTCGCATTGGGAGCAATCCCATAACTATCGACCTCTCGAACAGGGCGCCGAGCGGCAGACCTGGACCGTCGTGGCGCTGACCGGGCTGACAATGGTCGCCGAGATCGTGGCCGGCTTCCTGTTCAATTCCATGGCGCTGCTTGCCGACGGCTGGCATATGGCTTCGCACATGGTCGCCATCGGCATGGCGGCGATCGCCTATCTGCTGGCGCGCCGTTACGCCCAGGATCGGCGCTTCGCGTTCGGCACTTGGAAAATCGAGGTCCTGGCGGGCTTCGCCAGCGCGGTACTGCTGGTCGTCGTGGCGCTGATGATGATCGTCGAGTCGCTGTCGCGCTTCTGGTCGCCCGCGCAGATCGGCTTCGACGAAGCGCTATGGGTGGCGGCGGTCGGGCTGTCGGTGAATCTGCTGTCGGCCTGGTTGTTGCGCGACCAGCACGATCACCACCATGGTCATCACGATCACGATCACGATCACGATCACGATCAGTCGGGCTCGGCTGCGCCAGGGCGTGATCTCAATCGCCATGCGGCCTTCGTTCACGTGCTGACCGACGCGCTGACCTCGGTCGCCGCCATTATCGCCTTGCTCGGGGGCAAGTATCTGGGGTGGAGCTGGCTGGACCCTTTGATGGGTATCATCGGGGCGATCGTCATTCTAATCTGGGCCAAGGGCCTGTTACGCGACACCGGAAAGGCGCTACTGGATCGAGAAATGGACGATCCGCTGGTTCAGCGCGTGCAGGCGCAGCTGGAGGCGGTGCCCGATACCGAAGTGACCGACTTGCATCTATGGCGGGTGGGGCGGGCGCAGTACGGGTGCATCGTCACTATCGTCACCCACCAGGGATACTCGGCGGATCGCTACAAGGCCGAGCTGGCAGGCTTCTCGGAGCTGGCCCACGTGACGGCGGAAGTGAATAGGTGCGGCAAAAACGTATGGCTTGATCAATAAGCCTAGCTATCTGTCAGGGACCCGCCAAGGTAATTCGTCGTTTAGATAAAAAAACGTCACTTGGAAGAAAAAGACTTTTTCCTGTCATCTGTTTTGCGGTATCACTTCATCCAAGACCGCCGAAACCTGCACTCACAGGTGGCGGCCTCTGGGTGGCCCCAAGCCGCTGCCTCCCAAGTCCGCTCACCTTGCGCACGGTGGTTTTCTCTTCGGCGGAGCGCATTCGGCCCTCCGTCGTCCCGGCTCCGAAAAGGTGATCGCGTATGGATGACTATGGCAGACCCCGCGCAACTCAGCCCACGCTCTACGTTCTTGATACCAACGTTCTGATCCACGATCCCAACGCGTTATTGAACTTCCAGGAGCACCAGGTCGCGATTCCGATGACCGTGCTGGAAGAGCTGGACCAGCTCAAGACCGGCAAACATACCGTGGCCGCCGAATGCCGTCAGGCGATCCGCCTGATAGACAAGGTGTTGGGTGATGCCACGCCCGAGGAGGTCGAGCTCGGCGTGCCGATTCAGCGCGAAAAGAGTGGGCCCTGCGGCAGTCTGTCGATCCTGATGAGCAAGGACGCCGACTCCAGTGCGCTTCCAGATGATCTCAACGACAACAAGATCATCAACCAGGTGGTGGACTTGCAGCGGCGTAGCGCCGGCGTTCCGGTAGTGCTGGTGACCAACGACATCAACATGCGGCTGAAGGCGCGTGCCTGCGGCGTAGCTTCGGAGGATTACCACACCGACAAGCTGGTGGACGATGTGGGCCAGCTATCGCGTGGTTATCACAGTCTGAGCGGTTCGTTCTGGGACCGTGTCAGCAAGGTCGATACACATCAG
>DPSI01000054.1:2440-2749 GCA_003527165.1 Pseudomonas sp. | reverse complement strand
TTTATATGGGTGTAAGCAGTCTGCAGCAAGTACAGGCCGGATTGGTTGATGGCGGCCTGCCGGCCAGCACTCCGGTGGCGATGATCGAAAACGCTTCCCTGCCCCAACAGCGCGAATGCCGCTCGAACCTCGGCGCCATGTGCGAAGACGCCACAGGCTTTAGGCTCAAAAGCCCGGCGATCCTGGTGATCGGCGAAGTCGCCGCACAGGCTGTCACGCAGCTGCTGAGCCGGTCGGCCTAGCTATCACCTCTGCCGTCCGCGCGGCGCCCGTAGAAGCGTGCATCGTTCCGTAGGGCCGAATTTATTC
>DPSI01000054.1:0-2241 GCA_003527165.1 Pseudomonas sp. | reverse complement strand
TCGGCCCTACAGGGCGTGATCATCTGCAATCCCGCATGTGTTACTCAACATTCGGCGCGGGAATGCGGCTGCGAACTTCGCGCCGCTTCCCAACACCACTACCAACCGTAGGGCCGAATTTATTCGGCCGATTACCATGCACATTGGGGGAACGGCCGAACAAGCTCGGCCCTACAGGGCGTGATCACCTGCAATCCCGCCTGTAGTCGCTCCCGATCCGCATGGGATGCGGTTGTGAACTTCGCGTCGCCTGCCCATACGACCCACCGTAGGGCCGAATTTATTCGGCCGGTGACATGCACGGCGGGGAATGGCCGAACAAGCTCGGCCTTACGGGGCGCAAAAAAAACCGCGACCCGAGGGCCGCGGTTCTTCATCACTGCGCGAGCATCATGCCTTCTGCCGCAGTTTCTCTGGTTTGATCAGGAAACGTGCAAGTGCCGGCAGCAGCCAGATCGCGCCGACCATGTTCCAAAGGAACATAAAGGTCAGCATCAGGCCCATGTCGGCCTGGAACTTGATCGCCGAGAAGACCCAGGTAAACACGCCGATCGCAAGGCAGATGCCGGTGAAGATCACCGCCTTGCCGGTGGATTTCAGGGTCTGGTAGTAGGCTTCCTGCAGTGTCATGCCCTGCCGCAGGTAAGACTCCAGACGGCTGTAGATGTAGATGCCATAGTCCACACCGATGCCCACCCCGAGCGCTATCACCGGCAGCGTCGCCACTTTCACGCCGATTCCCATGAAGGCCATCAAGGCGTTGCCGAGAATGGAGGTCAGCACCAGCGGCAGGATCACGCAGAGCGTCGCCGCCACGGAGCGGAAGGTCAGCAGGCACATGAAGCTCACCGCGGCATAGACCGCAATCAACATGGTCGTTTCGGATGCGGCGATGACTTCGTTGGTGGCCGCCTCGATACCGGCGTTACCGGCGGCAAGAACGAATTCCAGCCCTTCACGGTTGTTTTCCTCAGCGAACTCGCGGGCGACCGACACCACGTGCTCCAGCGTCTCGGCCTTGTGATCGTTGAGGAACACCAGTACCGGCGCCAACGAGCAATCACTGTTGTACATGCCTTCGGCACGTGCGATGGAGCTGTTGAGGACGAACTGGTTACGCGACAGCGTTTCCCACTTCAGGCTGCCCTCGTTCATGCCTTTGATGCTCTGCCGCGCCACGGTGACCATCGAAACCGCCGACTGCACGCCCTCGGTGTTCTCCATCTTCCACATCAGCTCGTCCATGGCAGCGAGCGTGTCGTAGTGGGCGCAGCCTTCGGGCGCCGTCTTGACCATCACCACCAGCACGTCGGAACTGGTCGAGTAGTTGCGGATGACGAAATCGTTGTCGAGGTTGTAGCGCGAGTCCGGATGCAGCTCCGGCGCGCCCTGATCGAGGTCGCCGATTTTCAGGTTCTGCCCGTACCAAAGGCCGCCGCCTACCGCGAGCAGTGCAATGACGATGGAGATCGGCGCCACCGTTGGGCTAGCGAAGTTAGACAGCGCGCGCCAGAACGGATGATCGCGCGAGGCCTCCTCACGGGCCTGCTTGACCGCACGCTGGCTGATCCCCATGTAGGAGATCGCTACCGGCAGTAGGATCAGGTTGGTCAGGATGATCACCGCCACGCCCAGCGACGCGCCGATGGCCAGCTCGCGGATCACGCCGATATCGATCAGCAGCAGCGTGACAAAACCGACGGCGTCGGATGCCAGCGCCACCATACCGGGGATGAACAGCTGGCGGAACGCCATGCGCGCGGCCGACAGCGGGTCTTCGGTTTCCCCCGAGGCCATGGCGATGCCGTTGATTTTCTGCACACCGTGGGAAATACCAATGGCGAACACCAGGAACGGTACCAGCATCGAATAAGGATCGAGCCCGAAGCCCAGGGTATGCAGTAGCCCAAGCTGCCACGCCACGGCGATCAGCGTTGTGACCACCACCGCGATGGTGCTCTTGATGCAACGGGTGAACCACAGAAGCAGCGCGAGGGTGATGCCGATGGCAACGAAGAAGAACAGCGCGACGCCGACCAGGCCATCGATCAGATCACCGACTTTCTTGGCGAAACCGATGATGTGGATGTCCACATTCGGATTCTGCGCCTCGTACTTGTCGCGAATTTTCTCTTCCAGCTCGTGGGAGAACTTTTGATAATCGAGGGTGATCAGCCTGCTGCGATCGTCCGGGTCCGAATACGACTCCATCAACGGCACGTCGATGAGATCGGAAGAGCG
>DPSI01000520.1:1874-2623 GCA_003527165.1 Pseudomonas sp. | reverse complement strand
CCGGCGCCCTCGTGATTCAGCAGCGGTATCACCAGGGGCCATTGCTCGTCGCAGGTGAAGATCCGGCCAACCAGATAGGCGCCCTTGTTGCGGTACAGCACCGAACGAAAGAGCTCCACCGAAAGCTCAGGGTCCTTGCACACCCAGTCCGGCAGCGCCATGTACAGCTGCGCCTCGAGTCGCTTCAGGTCGCCGTTCAGGTCCGCGTAGGGCACAGCGAAGGCAAAGTCGTCGAGGATCCGTTCAAGCATGCCCTGCAGGTCACCGCCGGGTTGATACCGGCGCGTCTGCGTCATCCGCTCATGGGCGCGATTCGGTGGCCGAGTGGTATGAATGAACATGGTGCCGTCACTGATGCAGTCATGGCTGAACAGCGCGCAGAAAATCGAGTTGTACCAGGTTTCGGACAATTCATCGTCGAAGCGTGGATTGATCTGATCGATGTAGGCGCTTTTCACCCGAGGCCAACGCTGCACATCCAACAGCACTTCGGCGTCGAATACCGATCGCAGGACCGCAGCCGTTTCACCGACTTTCTGCTCGTACAGATTGATACGCACCGCCGAGGCACGCTGAGCGTCCTGCCATTGCGCCTGCTCGAAGCGAGACCTTGCACCCTCGGTGATCATTCGGAAGTGCTCCCGATAATCATCGAAGCCCAGCAGGATCTGCCGGGCAATCTCGGCGTCCGGTGATATCTGCCCCATATCGGTTGTCTCTGCGGCGACGGAAACCCGAGCTTATCCAGC
>DPSI01000520.1:0-1673 GCA_003527165.1 Pseudomonas sp. | reverse complement strand
AACGCTTGCACTCGTGGCGATTGCACCTTCCTGCCGCCGCTAATTGGCGTTAACGGTCGTGATGAGGCTAGCCTCGCTATTCGAAGAATAGAAGACGCGCTGTTGGCCTTGGCAACCGGTCCTGGTGCTGCTCACCTACCTTCCGGTGCGATGATCCGTATAATAGAAAGCTGGTTCCTCATAGGCAGCAAGATACAGCCGGCGCAGCAGGTCTAAAGAAACGATGACTAGGCTCCGATGGCAGAACATGGGAGTTTGGCGAGCCGCTTCTCTGCCCGTGCTCAGCGCTTTTCCAGCGATGTGCGCAGTTCATACCGGCTCCGAAGCGGTGGGAAACCAGACTGTAGCGGTGCTGCGCCGAATCTGCGAAGGCAGACCGGCACAGCGCAAATCACTGTTGCAGTTCCTGCTCGCCGAACAGATCGGCAAACAACATGGTGGACAGGTAGCGTTCGCCGGAATCGGGAAGGATCACTACGATGTTCTTGCCTTGCATTTCCGGGCGTTCGGCCATGCGCACCGCCGCAGCCATGGCGGCGCCGCAAGAGATGCCGCAGAGGATGCCTTCTTCACGCATCAAACGCAGCGCCATCGCCTTGGACTCTTCGTCACTGACCTGCTCGACCTGATCGACAATGGACAGATCGAGGTTCTTCGGCACGAAGCCGGCCCCGATGCCCTGTATTTTGTGCGGACTGGGCTTGATTTCCTGCCCCGAGAGGGTCTGGCTGATCACCGGCGAGCTGATCGGCTCGACCGCCACGCTGAGGATCTTCTTGCCCTTGGTGTTCTTGATGTAGCGCGAGACGCCGGTGATGGTGCCGCCAGTGCCGACGCCTGAGACCAGCACATCAACGTTGCCCTCGGTGTCGTTCCAGATTTCCGGCCCAGTGGTTCTCTCGTGAATTGCCGGGTTGGACGGATTCTCGAACTGCTGCGGCAAGTAGTAGTGGTCTCGATCCGATGCGGCGATTTCCGTCGCCTTCTCGATGGCGCCTTTCATGCCTTTGGCCGGCTCGGTGAGCACCAGCTCCGCCCCGAGCGCTTTCAGTACCTTGCGCCGCTCCAGGCTCATCGATGCCGGCATGGTCAGCACCAGCTTGTAGCCACGTGCCGCTGCGACGAAAGCCAGGCCGATGCCGGTGTTTCCGGAAGTCGGCTCGATGATGGTCATACCCGGCTTGAGGTCGCCGCTTTTCTCGGCGTCCCAGATCATGGCCGCACCGATCCGGCATTTGACCGAGTGAGCCGGATTACGGCCCTCGATCTTGGCCATGATGCTGACGCCCTTGGGCCCCAGCCGATTGATCATGACCAACGGGGTATTTCCGATGGCCTGTGCATTGTCAGCAAAGATGCGGCTCATGACAGTGTCCCTGCGAGTGAAAAAACCAGACTCATGAGCCTATGCGCAGTCTCATGGCTCGTCCAGCCGAACTCACCGATACGAGTCAAGGTCCACCCACAAGTGAGTATTTTCTCGATGACCTCCTCGACCAGACCACCGCTGCCATGAAAAAACGCTACCAACTCCCGTTGTGGATACTCCTGTCATTGGCGCTGCTATTGCTGATCGTCCACCTCGCACTGCCTCATCTGGTCCTGAATTATCTGAACGGCAAGCTGGCGGATATGGGCGAGTACCAGGGACATATCGAGGATATCGATCTAGA
>DPSI01000074.1 GCA_003527165.1 Pseudomonas sp. | reverse complement strand
TCGAGATTATCGACGTGGAAAAAGTGCTGGCCGAGGTGGCGCCGGTTTCGGAGCTGCTGTCGGTCAGGATCGCGGACGAGCAAACCAGTAGCAAAGCATCGTCCAGCCGGGTATTGATCGTCGATGACTCCGCTGTTGCGCGAAAGCAGATCATCCGTTGTCTACAGAATCTAGGAATCGAGGTGGTCGCACAGAACGATGGCCGTCAGGCGCTGACCTACCTGCGAAAGTTGGTAGCGGACGGCAAAAAGCCATCCGAGGAATTCGTGATGATGATTTCCGATATCGAGATGCCGGAGATGGATGGCTATACGCTGACGACCGAAGTCCGCCAGGATCCTGCTATGCGTGACATGCATATCCTGCTGCATACTTCGCTTTCCGGTGTGTTCAACCAGGGCATGGTCAAGCGAGTCGGCGCGGACGATTTTCTCGCGAAGTTTCAGCCGGACGATCTGGCCAACCGAGTGATAGAGCGGATCCGGACTACGGATAAGAACTGAGGCATCGTCCTCTCAATACGACTGGTGGGCATTATTAGTGTCAGGTGATCCGGATTTTGAACAGTTCCGAATATTCCTCGAGAAGACTTGCGGCATCCTGTTAGGCAGCAACAAGCAGTACCTGGTATCCAGTAGGCTGAACAAGCTGATGGAGCAGCAGGGACTCAAGAGCCTGGGTGATCTTGTCAGAAAGATCCAGGCTCAGCCGCGCAGCGGCCTGCGCGAGCAGGTCGTGGATGCAATGACGACCAACGAAACGCTCTGGTTTCGCGATGCCTATCCGTTCGAGGTGCTCAGAAGCCGGGTACTGCCGGAACTGCTGAAAAGCGCACCGGGTCAGCGCTTGCGTATATGGTCGGCGGCCTGTTCGTCTGGGCAGGAGCCCTATTCACTGTCAATGACGATTGATGAATACGAACGCAGCAACCTTGGACAGCCGAAACCGGCTGTGCAGATCGTGGCCACTGAATTGTCAGGGGCCATGCTTGCCGCGTCCAAGGCGGCCGAATACGACAGCCTCGCCATTGCTCGAGGTCTATCCAGCGAGCGCCTGCAACGTTATTTCGACGTCAAGACACCCGGGCGTTGGGTGGTCAAGCCGGCGATTCGTAGTCGCGTTGAGTTCCGTGTGCAAAATTTGCTAGACAGCTATGCGGTGCTGGGAAAATTTGACGTGGTGTTCTGCCGCAACGTTCTCATCTATTTTTCCGCGGATGTGAAGAAAGATATTCTCAGGCGTATCCACGCAACCCTGAAGCCAGGCGGCTATCTGTTTCTCGGAGCATCCGAGGCGCTGAACGGCCTGCCCGAGCTGTACCAGATGATTCAATGCAGTCCCGGCATTATCTATAAGGCGAAATAGCGCCATCCAGGCGTCCGGCAGCATTCGCAGCGAGGCGGCGGCAGAAATCTGTCGGTTATGAGTAAAGAAGCGGCAAAAGCCTGGAAAAGCTTTGCCGCTTTTGACGCATTACTCGTCATGCCTCGGATAAAGTCCTTATAAATCAAGCAATTGTATAGATGGCACGGCCTTTGCTGGTGGTTTGCTAAGCAGACTGTATCCGGCAGAGGGGCCAGATCATGAGCATCAGTTTCGACAAAGCACTGGGTATCCACGAGAAGGCGCTCGGTTTTCGCGCTCAGCGTGCCGAGGTGCTGGCCAATAACATCGCCAACGCCGATACGCCCAATTACAAAGCGCGTGACCTGGAGTTCGGCGCCGTTCTCGCCGCCCAGAACAGTAAGAACCAGGGTGGGTTTGGCGTCGCCGTCACCAGCAGCAAGCACATCGCTGCCCAAGGAATGGAGATTGCCGACCCGGGGTTGCGATTCCGCACGCCGACACACGCATCGCTGGACCAGAACACAGTCGACGCTCAGGTCGAACAAGCCGCTTACGCCGAGAATGCCATTGATTTTCAAGCAAGTTTCACCTTGCTTAACAGTAAGTTCAGGGGGCTTATGAACGCCCTGCGCGGCGAATAACGGAGCGAAACTCATGTCCCTTAGCAGCGTATTCAATATTGCCGGCAGCGGCATGAGTGCCCAAAGCACTCGCCTGAACACCATCTCAAGCAACATCGCCAACGCCGAGACGGTGTCTTCCAGCGTCGATCAGACCTATCGCGCGCGTCATCCGGTGTTCGCCACCATGCTTCAGCAGGCCAACGGCTCTCCAAACGAATCGTTGTTCGCTGAGCAGGAGCAGGCCGGCGCCGGTGTTCAGGTGCTCGGTGTGGTGGAGGATCAGAGTGAGCTTCAGGCGCGCTACGAGCCGAATCATCCGGCGGCGAACGCCGAAGGCTACGTCTATTACCCGAACGTCAATGTGGTGGAGGAGATGGCTGACATGATCTCGGCCAGCCGCTCGTTCCAGACGAATGCCGAGCTGATGAACACGGCAAAAACCATGCTTCAAAAAGTATTGACCTTGGGCCAGTAACCCTCACGAGAGATTGCCATGAGCACGACAGGCGGCGTCAGCGGTACCGGCTCGGTACTTGACCAATATCAGATCCAGGACCGTGAGGTTAAAAGCAACGATCTCGGCAAGAACGAGTTTCTCGAGCTGTTGGTGACTCAGTTGAACAACCAGAACCCGCTGGAGCCCCAGGAAAACGGCGAATTCATCGCCCAGCTGGCACAGTTCAGTACGGTGGAAGGTGTCGAAAAGCTGAACTCCAGCATGGAGACCATGCTGTCGGGTTATCAATCTTCGCAAGCGCTACAGGCGTCTTCGTTGGTTGGCCGGAAAGTCATCGTGCCCACTGAAAAGGCAGTCGTCGACACCAGCGAAACCTTCAAAGCCAGCCTGGTATTGCCTACGACCAGCAGCAACGTATCGGTGAACGTCTATGACAGCGCCGGTACGGTGGTGAATCGGATCAACATGGGTCAGCAGGAGGCCGGCAACGTTTCGTTCATGTGGGATGGCAAGGATTCGAGCGGCAACACCTTGCCGCCGGGTACCTATCGATTCGAAGCACAAGCCACCTACCAAGGCGAGACCAAGGGCCTGTACACCTTGCTCCCAGCCAACGTAGACAGCGTCACGCTCGGACAAAACGGCGGGGAGCTGACACTCAACCTGGCCGGCGTCGGCAGTATCGGGTTGTCGCAAGTCCAGGTTATCGGTCAGTAACTGCCGGCACGCCCGGTAATAGGAGCAAAATCATGTCGTTCAATATCGGCCTCAGCGGCATGCGTGCCGCCAGCAAAGATCTCAATGTCACGGGTAATAACATTGCCAACGCGGGGACCGCAGGCTTCAAGCAGTCGCGGGCGGAGTTTGCCGATGTCTATGCGTCGTCGATGGGTGTAAACAAGAATTCGGTCGGTAGCGGGGTGCAGCTAGCAAATATTTCCCAGCAATTTACCCAGGGCAACGTCAACTACACCGGAAACGCGCTGGATCTGGCAGTTAACGGAAAGGGCTTTTTCCAAGTCAGCAACAACGGCGCGATGAGTTATACCAGGGCCGGTTATTTCGGAACTGATCGAGAGGGGTATCTGGTTGATAACTTCGGGTACAACCTACAGGGCTATATGACTGATGCGAGCGGGAAGCTCGGCGACACCATCGGGGATTTGCGGATCCAATCTAGCAGTCAAGCGCCTAAGCCGACCAGTACAATGGATCAGGTATTTAACCTGAACTCCACTAGCACTCCTCTGGATCCGGCATTGTTTAATCCGAACGACCCGTCTACTTACCACTCGTAGACCTCGACTAACATTTACGACTC